>JBDLRR010000342.1:0-18768 GCA_039799985.1 Pseudomonadota bacterium
AACCCGCTTGGCTCTTTCCTGACCAATCACATAGTCATCAAGAACCTTTTTGATTTCTGTAGGGCTCGGAACGCCCTCAACCGCGCCAACGACATCGTCCTTTTCCATTTCTTCGGCGATGATGTCGTTGCACAAGGCAATACACTCATCACAAATATATACGTTGGGTCCCGCGATCAGCTTTTTGACTTCCCGCTGACTCTTTCCGCAGAAGCTGCAGTGAAGTCCGTGAAGGTTACCGCCATTGCCGCGGCTCGCTGAAAAATCAATTCCGTGAGTTGTCATAGGGTTGCACCCCTCATCCATCTGCAAGCAAATTCAAAAACCAAAGCATCCCAACGTAACAGCCTGTTTTCCTTCAAAGGCCGGTGTAAGCCAGCCTGTCGGTCCGAGGCATCAATAAATCGTCCACAATTCCATATTCCTTAGCCTCCTTCGCACCCATGAAGAAATCCCGCTCCCCATCGGCCTCAATTTCCTTAACAGATTTGCCAGTATGCAGTGCCAAGATTTCGTTGAGACGTTTTTTCAGGGTCAAAATTTCCCGGGCCTGGATGGCAATGTCGCTGGCCTGACCGCCTGCACCGCCCGAGGGCTGGTGAATCATGACCCGGCTGTTGGGAAGCGCGTAACGCTTGCCTTTTGCACCTGCCGACAGCAACAAAGCTGCTGCGCTCGCGCACTGGCCTACACAATAAGTACGGACCTGCGGACGAATCACCTGCATCGCGTCATAGATCGCCAGTCCGGCCGTCACGCTGCCACCAGGGCTATTGATGTAAAAGTTGATGTCCTTTTCAGGGTCCTGCGACTCGAGGAACAACAACTGCGCAACAATCAGGTTCGCCACTTCGTCATAAACCGGAGTACCCAAAAAAATAATCCGGTCTTTCAACAACCTTGACCACAAATCGTAACTGCGTTCGCCACGGTTGGTTTGCTCAACGACTATCGGGACTAATGGCATGTCGCTCAACCTCTTCTCTGCTTTTCCCGGATTTGAACCGCCCTTCACTTGCAGGACAGGCCGTTTGCCGGGAGACTCATCCAATCTTGGTACCTTAGCATACTGTCGGAAGGAGCCATCCAATGCCACATCCATTCCAGCCGCCCACGGGTCCGGAATTTGACAACTGCAATTTCTGGATCACCGGAGCCACCTCGGGAATGGGTTTCGAAATTGCGAGGCAACTTGCCACCCAGGGTGCTTCGTTATGGATCATGGCCCGAAACCCTCAATCTCTGCAAGCAACCGCGCAACAACTGCGTTTGGCTGGCGCAAAAAATGTCGTCCCGGTGGCATTGGATCTCACTGTCACAAATCTCGCCGAATGCATCCGTCGTCAAGTTGCTAACGTAACATTCCGCGGAGTGTTGGTGAATGGTGGCGGACCACACGGCGCTGGCCTGCTGAATTTCACGGCAGAGGATTACGACAACGCACATGCGCTTTTGCTGCGAGGTCCGGCGCTGCTCACACAAGCTTTGTTGCCGCAGCTCGAAGAGAAATTGGGAAGTCTTGTGACAATCTCAAGCACGACTGTGCGCGAGCTCAACCCCGAGTTGCCTTTGTCGGGCGCCTATCGCACGGGACTCATGTCGCTGATGAAAGCGTTTGCAGAAGAAGCCGGCAAACGCGGGGTGCGCGTCAACACAGTGGCTCCGGGTTATGTTCGCACCGAAAAACTCACAGAGCTGCAAACTTACGTGGCACAAAAAAAATTCGGCAACACCGGTGACGATGCCCTCAGGCAGGTTGAAGAAGAATGGGCTTCATTGTCGCCCTTGCACAGAATTTTGGAGCCCGCCGAAATTGCAGAGCTCTGCTTGTTTCTTTTCTCGCGCGCGAGCCGCTCGCTGACGGGTCAAACTTTTGTGGCAGATGCAGGCCAGTTGCGCATGCTTTGATTCACTGTTCCTTGCGGAAGTGAAGATAACTGAAAACAACGGTGCTCCCGCTGGCAAAAACAAGGGCGGCAATGGGAATGAGCGTGTGGGGTTGTATGAGCACCCATGCCAATGATGCAGCGCCCACCATGACGTGCATTTTTCCAGCAAAACGATGTGTTTTTTTCCAGTTGTGGTGAGACGCAAGGGTCCACGGAAGACGAAAACCCACAACAAAGTTTTGTTCAATTTTTCCAAAATAGTTGCCCATAAAGATTGTGAGAACACTCAGGCCTATGGGCATGGCTTTATGCATCCACACACCAGGTTCAAGAGCTTCGCGCAGGGAAGCCAGGTAGATGATCATCAAAAACGCAACAATAGCGAAGTTGAGTTTTGCAATCGCTTGCATGCTTTGCGCTGCATTGAAGTTGGATGGTGACATCTTGAGAGCGCCCGATACAACAAACACAACGACAAAAGCAATCCCTGGAAGCATTGTCAGGGCATGGAATTTTGATGCGAAATCGTCGGCCTGCCCAGCCATATTAAAGTGTACGGGAATTTGTTCTGGAAGATTTTGACTCATGAAAAAGCCAACACAAGTGGTGAGGAGAATCAGCGCAAGGCTTGGCCAGTTTGTTTTTATAACTTGTGTCACGTCACTTTTCCTTTTTTGAAAAAAAGTTTGCAGAGAATGTCGCCATGTCTTCAAACACCGAAGTGTGAATGGCGTAGAAGATTTGCTGGCCTTGCCGACGCGTTGTGACCAGGTCGGCGGCTTTGAGCTTTGCCAGGTGATGAGAGAGCGATGCGCCCGTGATGTCAAAGTGCGCAGCGATTTCGGATACAGACAGCTCTTGTTCCTTGAGGAGCTCGAGGATGCGTCGTCTTGTGGTGTCTGAAAGGGCTTCGAATACGAGCTGAATCTTCATATTTAGACATTTATCTAACTATCAAATTAAAGTCAAGAATGTAAACCAAACTGTTTTTGCCGGACTTGTTTGCATTCAAATTTCGACAGAAGTAAAAATGAGCATCGTGGTGGTATTGGTTCCGGAAGAATCGACGCCTCTGCCCAAAAGGTTGAAAACGGTCCGAAATCGCCGAGCTCTGCCTTATTCCGAACCTTTCCCATCTTTCGGAGCCGAAAATCATGACTCAAGATGAAGTTTCATTGGGACACCCTCATCAGCGTCTGCGCCGCCTGCGACAAACTGCTGCGCTGCGTTCGCTTGTGGCTGAAACCACTCTTTCCAAAGCCGATTTCATTTGTCCCGTCTTTGTCACCGAGATCAACGACAAGCGCACACCTATCGCGAGCCTTCCTGGCGTGGATCGTATTCCCCTTTCGGAACTGGCGGCGGAAGTCAAAAAAATTCATGCGCTCGGTTTGAAATCTGTGCTTCTCTTTCCGGTGGTCGACGGCAGCAAAAAATCGCTCATGGGTGATGAAGCCTTCAATCCAACTGGCCTGATTCAAAAAGCAGTTGAACTGGTGAAGAAAACCGTTCCGGACCTGGTGGTCATGGCAGACGTTGCGCTCGATCCTTTCACCACTCATGGACACGATGGAATCGTTGGCCCCGACGGTAATATCCTCAACGACGAAACAGTTTCAGCTCTTGTGAAAATGTCTGTCAGCCTTGCTCGAGCAGGAGTCGATTTTGTTGCTCCGAGCGACATGATGGACGGACGCGTGGGTGCGATTCGAACGGCACTCGACAAGGAAAAGTTCCACAACACCGGAATTCTCGCCTACAGCGCAAAATACACGTCAGCATTTTATGGCCCGTTTCGCGAAGCAGTGGGTTCAGGTGCACGCGGGCTCGACAAAAAGAACTACCAATTGAATTATGCAAATGTGCGCGAAGCGATTCTTGAAGCTGAATACGATGAAGCTGAAGGCGCTGACTTGATAATGGTGAAGCCCGGCTTGTGTTACCTGGACATCCTTTGCAGGCTCAAAGGAAAGACTCTGAAACCTTTGGTGATGTACCATGTGAGCGGCGAGTACGCGATGCTCAAGGCAGCGGTAGAACGCGATTGGCTGGACGAAAAACCCGCCGTTCTTGAAACCCTGACCTCAATGAAGCGCGCAGGAGCTGATCTTATCGTGACTTACTATGCCCAATGGGCTGCAGAGAATCTTTTCTGATTCACGAATGAGACAAAATTAACCCATATCGTTAAAGTCTGTCTCACAATTTTATCAATAATTACAGACATCAAAAAAAATACTTGAGAGACAGAAATTTCTTCCGATATGACTTGTGTGAGGTTGGAACGGGGGTTCCGCCGATAGCAAGCACCATGAGGAGGTTGCCATGAAACGATCAAACAGGGTTCTCAGTTACCTTTCGTCGATCGCACTTGCGACGTCTGCTCTCACGGCCTGCGGCACAGCCATGGATCTTCTGGACAAAAATGGCCAGTCACAATCATCAGCCGCAAACTCATCTGAATCTGATACGCAAAACCTCCTCGACGGAAGTTTTGGTTCAGCCAGCGGCATGACCGATCCACAATTCAAACCTTTCAGGATGGAAGGTCTTGAAGGCCCTGAAAATGGAGACCATGGCCCCGGACGCGGCCCCGGCCATCGAAATGGCGGTGGTCGTGGACATCACAAAGGCCCACATGGTGGCGGCCACGACAAGCGCGGCCCTGCTCCACTTCCTGCAGACATCGCGGAACTGATGAAATCTGCCGATGCAAAGAAGGATGCAGTGCTTGGCATCGACAGAACAAAGATCGACCCCATTCTGAAAGCCATGCAGGCAGATCTAGAAGTCCTGCGCGCAGTCGCGGGAAGCCGCGAAGTGTTCCTCGTGAAGGCAAAAGAAATCCAGGACAAATATGCTGAACAGTTGAAAGCCGCGCTTCCGGCCTTCGACAGCCTCACGCAGGAACAAAAAGATCGCGTCAAGGCGATTCATGATTTGCAAAAGAAGGTCATCGACAGTTGTGTGGCACGTGGCGCCGATTCCACCAGCGCAACCTGCACCACCGCCAAGAGCGACCTCAAGGCCAATATCGACGCGCCTTGAGGCTCGTCACTTCCAGTGACCCGCCGGATGATTCACAGTCATCCGGCTTTTTTTTTCGCAACAACTAAAGAGACCAGGCTCAAGGAACTCCAACACAGCGCATGCTCAAACCTATGAAATTGAATCGAGATGCTCCAACAACGCGGACACTCTTGGAATTATAAATCCAAGCGCGCTGAGGGCTTGACCGCGAATACAACCCATACAGAGAAACAGACCATAAATCGTCCTTCTCGCATCGGTTGCTCTTGTTCTCACCCTCAGCTTCCTTGGTTCCGGCCAGACAGAAGTCGAAAAGTTCTTGAACGTGCGGGAGCCTCAGACCTTTGTCTTTGCAATATTTGACCGCGTCAGCATGAACATAATTTCCTTCAGCTTTCTTGGAAAACTTCAGTGAAAGCTTGCGCCCATCTTTTGATGGGTACGTGAGCACGTCGTCTTCAACCGTAGCCCCTTCGGTTGTTTTCCCCTTCCAATCGCCATTTTTGCCGCCGTAATACAGTTCGTCGTCTACGGTAAAGACGCCATCAGGTTTAGGGTCTACATCAAATCCGTCGTAACCTGCGGGATAAGCAAAAATGGGGGTGCCTTTGCCGGTGAGCCACAACTCGTAAGCGTTGAAGGGCGGTATCGTGGCGTCCTTCTCTGAATTTTGTGCCACTGTTCCGTTGTATTCGCGTGACTTGCACGAAACAGAAAGAGCTCCCAAAGCCAATAAACCCAACATCAAAGGCAGCATGGTGTTTCCCCTCAAGCAAAATTCGCAACGGAAAAGTTGTCTTTCCACAAAGAATGAACGGTCGACCTGTGAAAAAACTATTCGATTTTGAACAGCAAGCCCTAATCTCTGAAAATCAAATTAGTGACGCGCAATCTTTCTGCCTAGTTGACTCCAATTTGTAAAATCAAGTGATCTCATTGCTTTGCGTGAATACCTGTAAATATCCAATGCGCAATCTCCGATAACCCGCCTTGCGAGGTGAGGATGAGATTTTTAATTGCTGCTATCCCAATGGTGTTTGCATTTATGGGCTGCAAAAATTTAGAGTCCTCATCCGCAACAAACGCGAAAGAAGTTGAAGTGCGAGCTCTTGAGCTTATCAGTGCACTCTCCTCGAGTCCGAAGAACAACGGCAATATCGCCCTTGAGCTCAGGAATGTTCACTTCGAACCACAAGGACTCGAGCATGCTCGTTTTAACCGAAGCTACAGGGGCCTGCAGATCGTTGGTGGTGATTTGATCACACGTCTCGACAGACGAAGCAAAGATTCTTCTGTCATCCAGGCTTACTCGGATAATTTTGATGTCGAGACGGTTCCGAAGGTGACGCTCGAATCTGCACAAGTGATAGCAACAAAAAATTTCAAAGGTAAATTGGGTAAAATTATAAACACATCGCTGGTGATATTCGCACACGAGAAGAATTCCCCGCCTCGTCTTGCGTGGGATGTGCTTTTAGGTGGAACCCAGGATAACGGTTTACCTTCAGAAAAACACGTTTTTATTGATGCGAACAGCTCCAAAATTATTGGATCGTGGGATGATATTCACTCAGCACTGGGAACGGGGAACGGATATCAAAATGGCACCTTCGCACTCGAGATCACTCGTGAACCAAGCCTTCTTTATTCATTAAAAGATCCTTTACGTGGGAATTTATATACGGTTCAGTGGATAAACCAGGCTTTATTTACAAGCAGGACAAATATTTTTGGTGACGGTCGATTGTCGATTGCTGCAACGACTGCTGCCGATGCACAATTCGGTACCGCAATGACATGGGATTACTTTAAATTCAATCACGGACGAATCGGAATTCGAAACAATGGTATCGGCTCAAAGTCAGATGTACACTGGGGAAGTAACTCCAATGCATTCTGGAGCGATACCTGTTTTTGTGCCACCTATGGAGATGGTGATTCCATCACGACGTTGCCCTTTGTGACCCTGGATATCGTAGGTCACGAGTTGGCCCATGGAGTTACGAGTGCAACTGCAAAACTGGTTTATTCAGGAGAGTCGGGCGGACTAAATGAAGCCACGAGCGACATTTTTGGCACCATGGTGGAATTCTATGCAAACGTCGCCAAAGACGTTCCAGACTACACAATAGGCGAAAAGATATTTAAGAACGGAACTTCAGCGGTTCGATACATGTACAACCCGAGTCTGGATGGTGCTTCCCCCAATTGCTATTCGCCCACGTTGGGGAGTTTGGATGTTCACCAATCCTCAGGTGTTGCGAATCACTTTTTTTATCTTCTCGCAGAAGGTTCAAATCCCCCTTTGCCCCTGCCTCCCTCGCCGACGTGCAATGGTGCGCAATTGGTTGGTATTGGTCGCGATGCCGCCGCCAAGATTTGGTATCGGGCTTTAACACTTTATATGGTATCCAATACGAATTACTCTGGAGCTCGAGTTGCAACTATCAAGGCTGCTGAAGACCTTTTTGGAATTGGCTCGACTCAGGCGATAGCCGTTGGAAATGCATGGGCGGCAGTCTCTGTGCAGTCGACTGTTGCACCACCATCCCCTGTCAACGAATCTCCCACTGCAGTTGCCCTGAGTTCAGGAACAGTTGCAGAAAACCTTCCGATCGGAACTACCATTGGAGTTCTGACAACCCAAGATCCCAATCCGGGCGATACATTTACATATTCCCTTTCAGGCCCTGACGCGGTTCACTTTGGCTTGGCCGGCAATGTTCTTCAAGCGAAGAGTGTTTTCAATTATGAAGCCAAGGCCAGTTATTCCATTCTTATTCAATCAACAGACTCAGGCGGTCTCTCAGTCAGCAGTCCTTTTACGATCAACATTCTTGACGCCAACGATCCCACAACCGACGTTCTTCTTAATCCAGCCTCGGTGAACGAAAATGTTCCGATTGGAACCAGTGTCGGCAATCTGACAACCATCGATACCGATGTTGGGCAGGCATATTCTTACGCTCTCAGTGGGCCGGATGCAGCATCATTTCGAATTGTTGGAAGTTCACTGACAACGGCAGCAGTTTTCAGTTGGGCTGCAAAAAATCTTTATTCTCTGACAATATCATCAACCGACAGCACCGGTGCAGTGTTTCAAAAAGTGATGAGCGTCACCGTCAATGCTGTGAGCCAGCCTGTGAATCTGGCACCTACCCAGCTCAGCCTTTCGCGCTCCAGTGTGGCTGAAAACCTTCCGGCCGGAACTCTCATTGGAAACCTTTCAACACTTGATCCGAATGTGGGAGATACTTTTACTTACTCGATTTCAGGTGTTGATGCAGCGTCATTTAGGATTTCAGGTGCAACACTTCTCTCCAATTCACCTTTTGACTATGAAACAAAACGACGCTATTCGATCATTCTCACAAGTCGAGATTCTGGTGGTTTAACAGTGACGAGAGCGGTAACTGTTTCCATTGCCAACGTAAAAGACCCAAAATAGAATTGTAATATTCCCCAAATGAACAGGGCACCTGGTTTGCAATCCTTGTCTGTTTAAGCCTATCAGGCCGTGGGGAAAGGCCGACCCGATCATACATTCCAGAATGCCTAGTCACGAGTCATGGAGTAAAACGGCACGACTTCGTCTTAAAAGGAATTTTCAAAGCCATGGACCACTTTACGGTCAATTTTTTCGGCTTTTGCAAGAGAGGATCGATTGTCAATTCAATCCAATGGTTCTCCAAAAAGTCGCTTGACCCCGTGGTCACACCTTTTAAAAGACCCTTTTCAGAGTCATAAGACCATTCCTGAGTTCCAAGTCTCGTTTTTATGACCTTTTTGATTCCGTGTTTCAGAGGAAGATCTTTAACTGGTATATACAAAGACGAGTAAAGCGAATCATCACCTTCAACCACCCCTGCAGAAACACGGACAGCCTCTTCGCCGCCAATTTCTCCCTCCAATGCGGCGCTATATCTACACTCTTCAAATGTCGCATCTACCGGTGCAAAAACTGAACCAGTCTTGGCTGAGGACGAGAGATATTCGCTCGAAGCTCTTGTTCCACACGAGGTGGTCAGCACACTCATCACGAAAGTCAATGAAGTCATACTATTTAGTACCCGCATCGCCTTGCCTCCTTCGATAAGCATCAAAAACAGAATTAAAAAGGACAACAAAAAACTCTCTAAAGAATCTGAATGTAAATTCGGGTTCCATTGTCGGATTCCAAGAAATCTGCCGTCAATCGTGAATATTTTGTTTATCAACGCGAACAAAAAAAATCGTCAACCAAACAAAAACATCGCAAGCATGAACAACTACAAATCGATGACCTTGACTCAGAATTGGATTCATCCGGGAGAGAGCAATCAACATGCCATTGAAAGAAAACAACTCAAGTAACCGTAATTCCAACAGTCTCTTTATTGATTCTTTTGGAAGAAAGGGCAAAATACATAGAAAATGTCAGTCGGTGTCAATTGCTTGTTCAGTGGGTTATTGAACTGGAAAGGTACGGCCCGAGTTTTAGCTTTTTAGCATCAGCACATTGCCGGCGAATGAAACCTGGACAGACATATCAATTTCGAAAATATATCTCCTCCTTTTCCTCTGTCCGAGGAATGAAGGCAAGAGCCGCTAGTCATCGTATAACTTAAATCAAAACATGAGCAGACCATTCTCCCACTGCAATTAAGCAGCAGAAAGAAACAACTCTGTTATTGAGCTGCCGCTTCTGTGTTGAATGATGTCAGGCTGGGCATGCCTTTCGCTTTGACTATGTCCAGACCCAAAGTGAACCCCGCTGAGGGCGACGTTGTGCCCTTAAGTTGGCTGTAATTCAGAGCAGGAAGAGAACTGCTGAACGTCGTAAGGGCACTGCATTCAGAGTCGCTTTTTGTGCTCAAATCAGATGCCGATGCGCAGACGACAGCCTCAGTGTCCGTGCAGGTATCGCTTCCCGTTCCCTGTGTTGTATTGCCAGCGTCGTGGAAGCGACCTTTGGCATAAACAAGGGAAGAAGATGCCTTCATGCGGATGCCGCAACCCAAATAGGAAAGAGGAACATCAGATTCGGTTTGCGAAACATATCTTCCAGAGCCACCGACCGACATCTCAAAATTCATGTTGGTTTTGTCGCCCAAAATGTACATCCAGCTCGAATGACGTTTACTTGCATCACTTTGTGCTTCACTTGTGACCATAATCTGCCAGATCTCTGATTTGGTGCTCGCATCGTCGACTTTGCCGAGAACAGCCATGGTCGGAGGTTCGTTACTTGCTGAATTTGAGCTGAGTTCAGCAAGGTAGGAGTATCCATCTTTACGTCCGAAATAGATGGTCAGTGTTGTGGTTCCAGATATGTTGCTGACGTTAACCTGCTCCACGCAGGAAAACCAAAAGCTCGTTGTGCCTGTCAGCGTGCCGCTGGCATCGGGAAGGCCAGTCAGGCGCCATTCTTGCGGTGCCTCAGTGACACACTTTCGGGCTGAATCCTGGTGTCGTTTGTCGAGCTCGGCGAGGCGACCGTCGACACTTTTGATGCGGTACATAAAATCGGTTGGCCCCGGACTGAACAATCTGTCTTTGACTGTCGTAAGCTCACTGCCTGAAGAAAACAATTGAAATGAAGAGGTGAGTCCAGATGCTGCTGCCGAGCCCGATTTCAATCCTGCAGGTGCGCTGTCCTTAACTGGAATCAGCAATTGACCCAAGGCAAGGGCTGAACCACCATTTTTCTTTTTGCCGCAAGAAATCAGAACCAATCCAAGGGCGAGAACTGAACCAACAGTAAGCGCACTTTTCGCTGTCGACTTCATCTTGACTTCTCCGAATGGAAAAAACATTTCGCACTGACACAAAGACCTTTGTGCCGTGGTTGGAAGTATAACATGCAGGATCGCCTTGTCTGTGACCAAGCAACATTCTGTCTATGGTCTTGACAGTGCATCTTAGGGACTATGTCATTATCAGTGTCATCTCATTTCACTTGACCGCTTCATCCAATGCCTGCGAGGCGCGGCTCTTGATGCGCGGATCCTGATGATTCTGGCTGAGCCACATCAACTCGCGCACCACCTCGGCACCACCTGTGCGACCCATCAATTCGAGCAACTGAAATTGCACCCATGCAGACTCGATGCGGAAAGCATTCACCCAGGCAACAGAATTTTTCCTCAGTATTGAAACGTACTCTTTCGAATACAAGCCGCGCGCGCCAGAATTCAGGTTCACATAAATGGCATTCAATGCATTCAACTCTTCAGCTCCCGGAGGACGCTTTGCCAGCAGCTTGAGATATTGATCAAAGACCACCGGCGGAGGAACGGCCTGCAACGACGCAGAGCCTGTGGCATCGGCGATAAGTTGTTTTCCATAGGTTTCGCGGGTGAAAATCGCCAACCCGCGTTGTTTGCGGATGTCGTCGCCACTGCGAATCACCCATTTTTGCAACAAGTCGGCAAAAGCCTTTTCATCCCACTGTTGAAGTGTTGCCAACCATTCAAGACCTCCTCCGGATTCCGCTTCGCTGCCAACGAACGTTTTTGCTGCGGGCAGATCCAAAAGAACACCCAACGTAACGGCGGCCATGCGTCCGGTGTTTGAACGTGCGTCGACAGGTTTGCCTTTCAAATCTCCCAACCATGTTTCGAGGGTTTTGCGACAGGGACTGTCGGGCTTTTGCATCACCTCAATCAGTTTATGCCGCGTGTTTGCATCTGTGAGTGAATTCTCTGCGAGCATGGCCTGCAACTCATCAGCCGTTGGTCGAGCACGACCGGGCAGACAGCGTTGCGCCAGCTTCAGTTCGGATTCAACTTTCTGCGCAGCCAGGGAAGTTGCACTCACGATGAAAGAACCCGCAATCACCGCTGCAGTAGCACCCGCGGCTTTAGGATTGATTCTCAACCCAAACATTGCCATCCCCCTTTGCCTGCAAGCCCGGCCGCTTGCCATTTCAACTTTAAAACCCAATTCGTATCTTTCGCTTGTTTCAATGCCGCGGCGAGCTTTTCCGCAGAAAGCATTTCGCCCTGTGTATCAACAAACCCCGTGGCAGCTTCGCTTCCAGGAACGGGAGTGAGAACTGCCATCAAAAGACCCAGGGCACGATTCCACATCGCCTGTTCAAGCCCAATGACACTGTCCGAATCTTCCACCTGAAGCACAATCCTCTGCTCATGCATATATTCTTGGCAAATCCAGCGGAGGGCCCTCACCCGCAATGACCTGTACCGGGCCTCAAGCGCGGGTGCAGCTTTCAGTTGATCCTGGGATTGCTGTATCTGGAGCATAGAAAGCACAACTGCTTGTCGAAGTTCCGAATGCCTCAAACTGAGTAAACGATAGGCAAAACCTGCCCAAAGAGCAGCGACTGCTGAAGCCAAATGCCAAATGAGATTAGTCAATTCCATGAAGAATGCTCACAATCTGAAGAACGAATGCGTTAAAGTGACAATGCAGACAATTTACCAGTTTTCGGTCACGGAGTAGAACATCCGTCGGAGGAGACCAACACTGTGAGCCAAACTTTGAACGATCCCAACGACAAACCGGAAAACTCCGGAGCAACAGCCACCCTCTCCAGTGATGAACTGGCAGAGCAGGCTTTTTCAAGGTTGGCGGCTCAGACGGAAAGCTACCTGGACCCGAACTCGACCACGCGCCTGCGCAAAGCTTATCTGTTTGCCCACTCGCTGCATGCCGGACAATTGCGCAAGAGCGGCGAACCCTACATTGTTCACCCCATTGCCGTAGCCGAAATTCTTGCAGGCTACCGAATGGATGAAACATCTCTGACTGCCGCACTTCTTCATGACGTCGTTGAAGATACGCATGTGAGTGTTGAGGAAGTTGAAAAGCAGTTTGGCGGAAACGTGGCTGCAATTGTCGATGGTCTCACGAAACTGGCCAAGGTCGAATTCCGTTCTTCGCAGGAAAAACTCGCAGAGAATTTTCGCAAGATGATTGTCGCCATGTCGCGCGACATTCGTGTCATTGTGGTGAAACTTGCCGATCGACTGCACAACATGAGAACCCTCAAGGCACTGCAACTCGACAAACGGCAGCGCATTGCAGAAGAAACGAGCGAGATTTACGCGCAATTGGCTGGCCGCCTGGGAATCTACAAGATCAAAGCCGAACTTGAAGATCTCTGCCTCAAGGAACTCAAACCCTCGGTCTACTCGAATCTGGTTGCACGGGTCGCACAAAAGCGCGACGAACGCGAAAAAGTCATCAATGCAGCGCGCGATCATCTGGCCAGTGAACTTCAGGAACACAACATCAAGGCCAAAGTCGAAGGTCGTGCCAAGCATTTTCACTCTATCTACAAAAAGATGTCCGAGAAACAGATGGAATTCGAAGACATCTATGACTTGTTTGCTTTGCGGGTCATCGTCACAAATTTGAATGAATGCTATGAAACGCTTGGCATCGTCCACAGCATGTACAAGCCTGTTCCTGGGCGTTTCAAAGATTATATCGCGATGCCCAAGGCAAACCTTTATCAAAGTTTGCACACCACGGTTGTTGCCGCGCGTGGAGAATTGCTTGAAGTCCAAATCCGCACCGCAGAAATGAATCACATTGCCGAGAACGGAATCGCCGCACACTGGGCATACAAAGAGAAGAGAAGCGCCAAGGATCAAGCCCGTTCAGGCGACGAACCCATCAGCCAAACCGACCTCGAGAAATTCAATTGGCTCAAACAAATCGTTCGGCACCAAAAAGAACTCCAGGACCCGAACGAGTTCCTTGAAGCCGTCAAGGTCGACCTGTTCGACGACGAAGTTTACGTATTTTCGCCCAAAGGTGATGTTTTTGAGCTCAGGCGCAATGCCACCTGCCTGGACTTTGCTTTTGGTATTCATTCGGATCTCGGCCTGCGCACGACCGGTGCAAAGGTCAACGGCCGGATGAGCCCGTTGCGTACACCACTCCACAGCGGCGACGTGGTCGAGATACTTTCGGGAAACAAAATTCGCGCCACCAAAGATTGGCTTTCCTATTGCACAACAAGCAAGGCCCGAAACAAGATTCGCGCTTGGCTGAGAAGCGAAGAGAGGGAAGAGGCAAAACGGGCTGGTCTTGAAATGCTCGAAACGGCACTCGAGCGTCACAACCTCACCTACGATCGCGCCATCAAGACAGGCATGTTCAGCGACCTCAACCGTCTGCTTCCGGTTGGAAGCCTGGACGACTATGTTCTGCAAATCGGATATGGAAAGATCGATGCAGGCCAGTCGCTGACCAAGATCATAGCCCAGTTGCCGGCAGCGCTTGTTCCAGAGATTCAACAACAGCAGCAAGCGCAACAACAGCAACAAATCGAGAGCCTGCTGAACGCAAATGCGCTCGAACCACTGGAACAAGATTCCCAACCCAGCCGCCGATTCAAAAACCGTGCAGGCCGCAAGGCCGAAGATTCAGTCATCGTTCAAGGAATGCAAGATCTGGTCGTACGTCTTGCCAAATGTTGCGAACCTCTTCCTGGCCAACCCATCACAGGGTTCGTTTCACGCGGACGCGGGGTCACGGTCCACTCGGCCAGCTGCCCATGGGCACTTTCCAACGACCCTGCGCGCCAGGTTGAGTGCCGCTGGAATCAATCTGGAAACGCTGAACACAACGTCCGCCTGAAAATCACAACTCACGACAAGCAGGGAATGTTGGCCAACATCACCAAGTTGATTTCATCAACGCAAATCAACATCACCGGTGCAGACGTTCAAACCACGCCCGACAAGCGCGGAATCATCACCATTCGCGTTCACGTGAGCAGCATTTCACAATTGCGTGATATCCACGAACGGCTGGAAGCACTCGATGGCGTCATTCACGTGGAGCGCCTGACGGGCTGAGAAAATTCCAGGCCAGTGTGAGGCGCGGCATTTCGACACGGTCGGGAACCACCAATTCCGAGATCGCAAGAGAAAGACCGCCATTTAATGGAAGACCCAATGAGACTTGTATCCAATTCGGCTGCTTGGTGTTGGCAAGGGTGTCGACGACCTCGAGGTCGGTGTCGTCTTCAACAATGACCAAACGGCTTGTAGTTTTTTTGCGGCCGATCATGAAAGCCCCCCAGATGCCACTGCGCGGGTGTTGAGCGGTCAGATTGGCGAAGGTCAATTGCGAAGATGACGTGAAAGAATCTGTTCCGCTGGCGCTGCTGATTGTTCCCTCGAGGGTGGACTTTGTTTGAGCCGCACCCACTCCAAGCACAAAGCGGACAAAGCCCAATCGCTGCGATGCAACCTCGGCGCGTCCTCCCCATTGCAGCTGCATCAAAGAAGCCTTGATGCCCATCAACTTTTCAACCCCTTTGGGCAACACGCCAGCCCATGCCTCAACAGCCAGAGATTCGGCAGAGCTTGCCGAAACACCGAACATCCCGTGCAGACTTGGAATCGATTGGACAGGTGATGCAGGCAAGGATTCGAGTTTGGCCCCCACGCGCGGATTGGGCGCGGGCAGGAAACTGATATTCGCCCTCAGTCCAGCGGCCAATGATGGCGACAAAGGCACAGGAACGGGCATTGTATCCAAAAGTGTCGCGCTCACTTCCTGAAGCCTTTGCGCCTGTTCCATCCACAATACCGATGCCTGTGCAGCGGGAGCAGAGAATTCAATTGCTGCGGCAAATAAAAACGTGAAGATGGAGCCACGAGCGCCGCCGCAGAAATCTGCTCTCAACGTTTCCGAAAAATGTCTGCTCTTCACCTGTCACGTCCTCTTCACGTTTGACCCGACGCAGATCATGTTCACATGTCATCGAAATCAAAAAAATGCCTTTCTTTTGACAAACCCAAGGGGGAGGATTAGACCTGAGGTTCCCTCGAGGATGGCGAAATTATTGTCTTTGCGGACCCTTGAGTCGCTCAAGGCGCACTGGTCGTTTCTCCTCAACAAAATTCGTACCGATGTGATGGCGAGGTGCCGCTCACGATGATTAATCCCAACAAAAATTGGCCGCGATATTTGCAATTGACACACTTTTTTACTTTGAGTGTGCTGAGCGCAATCACTTTTTCAACACAAGCGGGATTTGCACAGGGTCCAGGACAACAAACCGCGAAACTGTCGCTCCGCCAGGCCATGCAACTGGGGCGAGAAAAGCCGTTCCAGGTTCGGATGGCCCAAGAGCAAGCTGCCGAAGCACAAGCCCGTTCCTCGCAGGCATTGGGAATACTCTTCCCGCGCATCGACCTCGATGCCCAGCAAATCAAGTTCGACAAATCGGTGAACAAGGCGACAGGCCAAACCTGGGCACCGCAATTTCCAGCACAAGTGAACACGGCTGGTCTGCAGGTGTCACAGCCTATCTTGGGACTGCTTCCACTCACCCTTCAGGCACGCGCAGCATCGATGATGGCCGACGTCGCTCAAGAATCGGCGGCACAGGCACGCCGCGATGGAGCCTTGTTGGGTGCACAAAGCTTTTTGAATGCCGTTCGCGCACAACAGTTCTTCAAAATAGCGCAATCGAGTTTGGCATTGGTGGAAAAGCAAAAAAATGATGCCGATGCACTGTACCGCGCAGGCAAACTCAGTCAGGCTGATGTCATGCGCTTCGAGCTCAGCGTTGCCGATGCGCGCTCACAGCTAACTCAGGCCAACGTCGCCAAGCAGCTGGCTTTCATTTCGTTGAATGACACGCTGATGATAAGTGCAGGTGAAGACGATCTCGACGCTCCCGAAACTTCAATTTTCGAAGAAAAGAATCCTTCTGCGCCGGCACTTGAAGAAGTCGTGAACCTCGCGTTGGCTCGCCGACCCGAATTGAAAGCGGCACAAAATCAACTCAAAATAGCTGAGCTGACAACCTGGGCCGCGCGCCTGGATTACTCACCTTCCATCAATGCATTTGCCCGCTACGATCGAGATTTCGAGGCACAAGACTTGCGCGGAAAATCTACCGACGGCACTGCTGCACCGCTCCTGGCGGCCAAAAACGATGTTCGCGACAAACTTGCCGTCGGCCTGCAACTCAAATGGCAAATCTGGGACTGGGGAACGCGCTGGAACAAAATTTCAGAAACTGTTGCCCAACGCAGCAAGGCTGAAATCGCTTCTGAACAGGCGTTGTCATTGCTCAGAACAGAGGTCATCAAGTCGTACCTTGACTTCAAGGCCTCCACGGACGCGCTGAAAACCTCACTGACCAGCGACAAGCTCGCTCAAGAGGTCTACAAACTCACGCAGGCACGCTTCACCAATGGACAAGCATCATCCACAGACCTGATCATCGCCGAACGCGATCAGGCACGCGCCCGTGCGGCACTTGTCGGGGCACGTTCCGAGGTTGATCTCGCTTGGTTCCGCCTGCAGCGCAATATGGGCGAGGAACCGTCTTTGTGAACTCGCTTGAAACTTCAAATACGCAAATCAATTTTCTTCAGCGAAGGGAACTTTCCATGCCCCACACCACTTTCAAAAAACTGATACCTGGGTTCATCGTGGCAAGCCTTCCAATCGTTTTTTTGGCATGCACAGGCAAGAAAGTCGATCTTCCCTCTGAAGCTCCTGAAATCAAACAAGCGCCCGCCGCTGCCGCGATTGACGTCTCGTCGTCCAGCACGGCTGTTGCGGCTACGCACTCTGATGCTCCGCAGCAAGCCACAGCTGCAACACAAGAAGTCGCCGCGAACCAAGTCGCCACAACTTCAAAAGCAACAACGACTGCAAACCCATCACAGACGACTGATTCAGTTGTGACCATCACCCGTGTCTCCGGGCAGGTCAATTCGGGCAAACAAGGCCAAGCCAGCTTCAAAATCGCGGGACACATTTCGAAGACAGTTGTTCAGGTTGGCGAAAAAATCCGCAAGGGCCAGGTTTTGGCCGTGCTCGACGACACAGACGCACAATTGCGACTGCGGCTGGCGCAGAACCAGTTCGAGCAGGCGCGCGTCACGTTCGACCAGGCACGCAAAGACATGCAACGCGAAGAACAACTCAAAAAAGAGGGCGCAACCACGCAAAGCAACCTCGAACGCATGAGCAACGCACTCGCAGCTGCACGCATCAACCAATCGCAAGCGGAAATCAATCTCAAGCAGGCTGAAAAAAATCTCTCCGACACCAAACTCACAGCCGCTTTCGATGGTGTTGTCGCAAGGCGCCTCAAGGTTGAGGGCGAGTATGTGGGTGTGGGTGCACCCGTTTTTGAACTTGCCTCGATGAACGAACTCGAGGTTTCGTTGAGAGTTCCCGAGAACCTGATCAAGAAAGTTCGTCCAGGAAATCAAATCAGCTTGTCGATCCCGAGTCTGGGCAAAGAAACACAAGCAAAAATTCTGCGCATTGTGCCTGTGATTCAAGAAAACTCACGCACGTTTGAAGTCATTGGGCGCGTCCAGGGCACACTTCCGGGAGAAATTGTTCCGGGTCAATTCGTCGAAGCCCAGCTTTAAGGAATTCAGGTTCTTCTGAGGAAATCGAGTCATGATTCTTGCCGACGTGTCAATCAAGAGACCTGTGTTCGCAACGATGCTCAACGTCGTTCTGATTGTTTTTGGTCTCTTCTCTTACAAAAAATTAGGCATCGACCAGTTCCCGAACATCGACTTTCCGGTCGTCACAGTGCAGGTGACGTACCCCGGTGCCGACCCCAAAACCGTCGAACAGAAAGTTCTTCAACCCCTCGAAAAAGGGCTCAACGGCATTGAAGGACTCGAGGCCCTGAACGCCACGGCGTTCCCAAATTTTGGCCAGGTTGTCCTTCGCTTCAAACTGGAACGCAACGGCGACAAAGCAGCCCAGGACGTGCGCGACAAAATGTCGGCACTGGCTTCGCAGTTGCCGACAGAAGCTCTTGCACCGGTCGTCGCCAAGTTCGACATCGGTGGTGCACCGATCATCACCATGACACTTTCGGCAGACTCGTTGCCTTATG
>JBDLRR010000343.1:0-7582 GCA_039799985.1 Pseudomonadota bacterium
CAGTTTTTCTGTCAATTCTTTCTTTTGCTCTGTCCAGACAATCGCCGAATAAGTCACTGCTATTGAAAATCCGACAAATCCAAAAGGAAGCAGCAATGGGTTTTGAGGCAAAATCCAAAGGCCCACGAGAAGATCATTGACACCGAAGAGAGTGATGCAGAGAATTCCAATCAAAAGCGCGATGATCTCTCGTCTGGATCGGGTTACTTTGCGCGCAATTTCAACTAGAATTAAGATAATAGTGAATGGAACGATCAAATTAAAAACAAGATTTGTTTGGTGAAACTTCGATAATCCACTTCCAACCAATATTGCCGAGGCGCAGGCATAAACAATATGAATGTACTTTAACGCTTTTGTGCTCTTTAAGAGTGAGCCGCTCGTGAGGAATTCCAAGATTCCAATGAGAGTGCTCGGGAAGATCATGATTGACAACTGATCCACCCAAAGCCAAACCGTAGAATTGGTAAAAAAGTATTCCTTAAAATTGTTGTTAGGTAATGAAAAAGTCCAAGTACCTAAAAGAAATGCCGTCAGTGAAGTGGTAAGAAAACCCTTTGGTGAAACTTCAATCCGGCTCAAGAAAAATAAAAATGCAGAGACAAACAGACAAACAAGCGAGCTGATAAATGGAATAAATGACTCTCGGATTAATTTATCTTTTAGAATTATTTCGTTTCCTAAATAGACTCCCTTGCAGAACCCGATGTGGTTTTTTGCATCTGATGTTGTACGAAAAGTAATTTCAGATTGGCTGCCAATCTCGACAAGAAAATCATGGTAGCCAGCCAAATAGCCTTTTCGATCTGCTGGAAAGTTTGTGACGACATTCTCTTGATTGACTAGTTCAAAAGAAAAACTCTGATCTTTGATGAGAAGATGTCGATAGTCAGAGTTCGTTCTTGTCATCTTCAAAAAAAGTAAATCTCTATTTGCTCGTTCTGGTGGGGAGCAGGGTGAGGATATATCTTTCCACTGCTCATTCTCGGACCAGCGATATTGCCAATTTTGTTCGTCCTGTATGGAATTTGATGCCAAACTCATTTGCGCGAAAATAAAAAAACAAAGAATGCTGACAATCTTAAACATCAGCAAAGGTCCCGCAGTATTTTCTAAATAATTTTCTGTATTGGTCATTTTCAGAGATGAATTGGCTTTCGCTTTGCGATGCAATGAGCTGGTGTGTCAAATGCACACAAAGTTCTATAGATTTTTTTTGGCATTCAAGGGTCTCGCTGATTTGTATGATCTTCTTAATTGGGTCTTCTCGGTAATGTTCCAGTGAGTAGAAATAGTCAGTTGTTCGGGTACCGTATTTATTTCTCAGTTTTTCATGTTTTCTCGAGAGAGATTCGATGAGTTTAATTTTCTCTTCATCTTGAGAAAGTTTTCGCGCAAGCTCACGCGTGTTCTTTCCTAAAGGATTCCGAACAGGGAGTGAAAACATCGCTGCTAGTTCATAGACGACTTCAAACTTTTCCCATTCCCAATATAGTTCGTCGCGATGATTGTCTAAATGAGATATCTGAACTCCGGATTCCAAGACTTTCTGTATTTGTGCCAAAAATTCTGATTTGATCTGTTCTTTGGTGAGTGTCTGTGCTGGTCTCTCTGGAAATTTATTCAACCCAATAGCTGTTGATGCGGGCTTTCCAAAGCTAAGATCTAAATGCACACCAAAAGTTTTGATACCTGCTTCGAAGGCTTTACGTATTTCTTCTTGAAAAATTGTTGAAGTTGCAAAACAAGATGAAGACGAAATTAGACCTTCCGAAAATGCGGCTCGAATTGAAGCACTCATAATCTCGTTCATAGCGTAGTCGTCGGCGTTAACGATTAAGAGTGAGCGTTTCATTTTTTATCGCCTGTTAGTCGGTCAAAGGGTTTTAAATTGTAGTTAAGTTCTTCATCGGCTTTGAATCAACTTCATTAAATACTTCCCATACTGAGAATTCTTCATTCCCCGCGCAGTCTCTTCCACTTGTGCTGCTGAAATCCATCCGTTGTAAAATGCGATTTCCTCAGGGCAGCAGATCTTGAGGCCTTGGCGTACTTCCACTGTTTCAATGAAGGTCGAAGCTTGCAAGAGGCTCTCATGGGTGCCGGAGCTGCGCGCGAGGATGATTCCTTTCCACTGTGTAGAGCCCATGGGGATCAGGTCCTTCCTTTGTGTTTGCTTGGAAGGTTTTTTTAGCATGTTTGGCCGGACGGGGGAATGGCATACGCCCCTTCGCCCGCCCCGTGAATGCGGACAAGTGTCTCGAAGAAAAATCGATTTGCGAGTGTTTTCTGAGTGCAGCGGGTGTGCGGGAAACCTAAGAGCGAGCCAGCCTTGCGGCCGGCTCGCTCTTAGGTTTTGGAAAGGAAAACCTCTACAATTCTGCGCAAAATGCATCTTCAGCTGTTTTGCTTAAGCCAGTTTTCAAGTTCTGAGGTGGATTGGAAATCGAGTGCCGCCTCGAGGAGTGCCTCGAGCTTGTGAGCAGAGAGTGTGCTGAGTCGAGGAGCGATCGACTCAGGGGAAAGTTGAAGCCTTTTGAAGAGGACTTTTTGGACAGCTGCCAGGTTGGCTTGGGTTTGGCCTTTTTCGATTCCCTTTTCAATTCCCTTTTCAATTCCCTTCTCAATTCCTTCCGCGAGTCCGGTTTTAATACCTTCTTCCCGCGCATCACTCAGAGCCTCAGCCTGGGCAAGCTGCGCGATTCTCTTGTCCATCTCGTTTTTATTGAGCTGGTTGATGAACTCTTTATTGGAAGACATTTTGGTTAACTCCCCGACGAGTTGGTCGATTTCCGGGACCGAGCGAGCAGCAGCATCCAGTTCTTCAGCGGATTTTGCCCCCAGAAACTGAACCCAAGCTGAGAATAGTGGGTTTTCTGAGGGATTCAAGGCAGAAATCTTGGGAAGTTCGATGAAATCGAGCCTCAAAAGGTTGGGCTGCAGGTGAAAGCCGTCGTCGGGCAGAGCGCGCCTGAGCTGGAAGCTGGAGTGGATCTCCGGCAGTCTGGGAAAGACCACATCATCAAAGATATAGATTCCGGCGAGATTCGGGAGCCTCTGGTACGCATCCCCTTTTTTGAGTGCACCACCGATCATTTGGAACGTGTAATACACAGAGCGCTTGATGAAGTGCGCCTCTCGGCTGGACTGCATTTCAATATCAATCAGAGTTCCATCGTGAAGCTTCACATGAAGATCGAGCCTCGATTGTTTGCTGTTGATGTCGGTGCCATGAAGCTCTGGCGACAGAATCGTTACGAAGTCGATCGGACTTTCAGGCTGAAGAACTGCTGTGATGAGACTCTTGAGTGCAGCGAGGTTGTTTTCCAGCATCGTTTTGAAAACAAGATCGATGGTGGGGCGCGGCAATAGTGTGCCAGGGATGAGGGCAGAAGGAATGATTTTGGGTTGTTTTGAGCGCGGCATGAATTCTCCTTGAAACGGGAAGAACACGCTGCATGGATGTTTAGGTAGTAGCAAAATGTGTTGAGGGTGGCCGGAAATTTTCGGCCAATTTTTGAGAAAAGCCGATTTTTTTTATTGGAATTACTCACCTTAGCGCGGAGCAAGTGAATCTGGAGATAGTTTGAGCTTCTTGGAGATGACTTTTCTCCGCAAATTTTCTCCCAGAATCATGAGTCCCATAAAGCAAAACACCACTGGAAAAAGTGTCCACGTGACCTGTGCTGTGTTGAGAATTCTCTGCAGTGGAGAAAAGAACATCACAGCGGCTATGAAAACAATTTCCAACGCCACGCCCAAATAAATGAGATTGTTTCTAACGGAAAAGGGTTGCTGCCGGCAGAGAAAAACGTTCGCAATTTGCATGAGAACGACCGAAACAAGAGTTGCTGTGGCGGCCTGACGTGCCAGCAAAGAATTTGGTTCGACGGGCTGACCCCAAGTCCATCCACCATCCAACAGAACGTAAAAGTAGCCTCCCATGCTCGCAAGTGCGAGCCATAATCCAAACCAAAGATACGCTTTCAAAATAAAAGTTCGGTCGATCAAATGTCGTCCGTATCCTCGGGGTGGTTCGTGCATAAGCTTTTCTCCTGCCGGATCGGCTCCAAGCCCGAGTGCAGGAACAAGGTCGGTGCCCAGGTCGATTGAGAGAATTTGCAGAATGGTGAGGGGCAGCGGAATGGGGAACAGCATGAAAAGCACAAACGGAACTGCCTCCGGCACGTTGGATGAAAAAATGTAGGTCATGAAGTTGCGGATGTTCGCATAGATGCCACGTCCTTCACGGATGGCACTCACAATGGTTGCAAAGTTGTCGTCGAGTAGAATGACGTCTGAACTTTCGCGCGCAACGTCAGTTCCACAAATTCCCATCGCCACACCCACATCGGCACAGCGCAAAGCGGGTGCGTCGTTGACCCCATCGCCCGTGACGGCAACCACATGTTTTTTGTCTTTGAGTGCCTGCACGATGCGCTGCTTTTGATTGGCACGAACGCGCGCAAAGGCGATGTGATTTTTTTCGAGGGCAAGCTGAAGTTGAGTGGCACTCCAGTGTTCGAGCTCGTGGCCGAGGATGACTTCTGCATTTGAAATGGGGTTGGAGTGAGGATCCGAATTGGCAGTGCCGTTGGGAAAAATGCCGATTTCTTCTGCCACAGATCGTGCTGTTTCGGGATGATCGCCGGTAATCATCATCACGCGGATGCCAGCCGAGTGGCAGGCGGCAATGGCGGCAGGAACCTCGGGCCTGATGGGGTCTTCAAGTGCCACGAGGCCGAGAAATTCGAGCTCCACTTCGATGTCTTCTGCAGGATTGTTCTTGGCGTAGTCGCCCTGGGGAAGGCGACGTTGCGCGTAGCCGAGAACTTTCAATCCGCGTCGGGCATAAGATTCTGCGCGCTGGAGCAGTGCATCGCGATCGCCTGTGCTCAGTGGCTCGGCAGCCCCTTGGGCGTTGACCCTGAGCGTGCTGCGGGCAAGCATCACCTCGGGGGCGCCTTTGCTGAGGAGAAGTACTTGGCCGCCTCTATCAACAACAATCACAGACTGCCTGCGTCGGGTGTCGTCGAATGGAATTTCTGAAACGAGCTCGAGTTCAGTTTCGATTTTGATCTCAACTTCGGTTTTGCGGAATGTGCATTGACTGGCAAATGTGACGAGAGCGACTTCCAGCGGATCGCCCAGGGACATGCTGAGTGTATCGCCGGGTGCATCTCGTGGTGAATCCCCTGGTGGCTTCCGAATTGCTGCTTTTTGGGGAGATGAACTTTGCATCAGGCTGTGGGCCCAGAGCATGGCACGCAGCAGGGCGTTTTCTCCGGCGGTGAAATCTTTTTTGGCAATGAACTGCCCGGCATCAAAATTCTGCGCGAGCCAGTCGAGCTCTTTGACTTTGAGTTGGTTGAGCGTGAGCGTTCCGGTTTTGTCGGTGCAGATGACGGTCGTTGAGCCGAGGGCTTCAACCGCAGGCAGATGGCGGACAAGGGCATTTCGCTTCGACATGCGTTGCGCTGCAAATGCCAGCGAGAGAGTGATGGTGGGCATGAGGCCTTCGGGAATATTGGCGACGATCATGGCCGCACCCAACAGCAAGGCTTGATTGAATGGCAGGCCTGAGATGACTCCAAGAAGTGCGAAGCCGACGCCGAGCGCGATGGAAAAGAGCGCAACTCGTTTGCTCACCAATGCGATTTCGTGTTGCAGGGGAGATGGTTTTTTTTCTGAAGCGAGCGTGAGGCCGGCCATTTTTCCAAATTCGCTGCGAGTGCCTGTGGCAAAAACCACGCCTTGGGCGCGGCCCGAAACAACCCTCACACCCGCAAGCACAATGTTTCGCGCCTGGAAGATGTCATCGCTTTTGTCGGGCTCGCTGTGGCGAAAAGACGGCAGCGACTCGCCGGTGATGTGTGAAGTGTCCACACGCAGGGAGTGGCTTTCGAGGAGCCTGATGTCAGCAGCTGCGGTGTCGCCCTCACGCAATGAAATAATGTCGCCCGGAACAAGAGTCTCGGCAGCAATGCTCAGCCAGTTGCCCGAGCGAATGACCAGGCTCTTGACTGGCAAAATGTTCTGCAAGGCTTCCATCGCACGTTCAGCCTTAAGAGATTGCCAGAAGGAAAAAAACGCGTTGATGAGAACAACGCCGATGATGGCAAATCCGAGCGGATACATGTCTTTTTGTGCATAGATAAACGCAATCGAGAACACGACCATGGCCGTAATCCACAGAACAATAGCCAACAGGTTGGAAAGTTCCCTTGAGAAGATAAGAATCGGGTTTTCTTTTTTGCGCCGCTCGATTGAATTTATTCCGTATTCTGCGAGGCGTTTCTCTGCCTCTGCGGAATTCAGCCCCTCGGGGTGGCTGTGCAGGCTTCGGAGGGCCGCTTCGGGCAAGAGATTTTGAATCTTCATGATGCTCTCCACAGCAAGCGCGTGTGGAGTATGAATTTAAAGTCCCGCGGGATGGCATTGTTCTTTGCGAATCTTTCGAGGGAATATTAACTCTGCTTCGCGAGCCACTTTTCGAGGTCTACAGAAGATTCGAATTCCAGGGCTGCTTCGAGGAGCGCTTCGAGCTGCGTTGCAGAAAGAGTGTTGAGCCGTGGAGCGAGCGCCTCTGGAGAGAGTTTGAGCATTTTGCAAATGATCTTTTGAACTATAGCCAAGGTGGCTTGGGTGTGGCCCTCAGCTCGGCCTTCAGCTCGGCCCTCAGCTCGGCCCTCTTCGAGCCCGGCTTTTCGGGCTTCTTGCTTTGCCTCCATGAGCTCGCCAGCCCGACCGCGTCTTTCGATGATGCGGTCAATGCGGCGTTTTTCGGCAAGGTCGATGAGTCTGGGATTGGATGACATGTCTTTCAAGCTCCTCACGAGGTAGTCGAGCACCGGGGCTCCGCTCGCAGCCCTTTCCAAATCTTGAGCGGATTTTGCTCCAAACAACTGCACCCAAGCCGACAATAACTGATTTTCTGGGGGGTTCAAGGCGGAAAATTTGGGAAGCTGAATGAAGTCCATACGCAGAAGCCCTCGCTCGAGATAGGTTCCATCATTCGGTTTCACACGGGTGGGCTCATAAACCAGATGGACATCCTCCACGTCGTCGCGAAAAACGTCATCGAAAATATATGATGTCTTGCATCAAGCCATCTCAACCTGGTTTTGGTCGCTTTTTAACTGAAAGATGTGCCTGTCGCCCAAGATATCTGCGGCAAGAAAGCAAATCGAAAGGACGATTCCGAAAAGCGGAAGACACCAAACTCCAATGGCTTGGATAAGAAATCCACTGAGTGGAAGAACAACGACAA
The DNA here is from genome assembly GCA_039799985.1 of Pseudomonadota bacterium. Lineage (GTDB taxonomy): Bacteria > Bdellovibrionota_B > Oligoflexia > Silvanigrellales > Silvanigrellaceae > RFOM01. Next base: position 7,271 of record JBDLRR010000343.1, read on the forward strand.
GCACAACACGAGTGAGAACCGACAACGCCGAGAGAACCGAGGCACGGCGCGAGTCCTCAATCAAATTGTGAAGTCGCGATGACGCACTCAATGTAAACAGGCGCAGAAGGCTGAAAACACCCAGAACTGTAATAATACTCAACCAAAGTCCGGCTTCGAAAAGGGCAGCCATAGTGAGGAATAGAATCGCGATAAAAACGTGAACAAGAAGCTTTCGCTGAGATGCACTTGCGATGAACCCGATGCTCATCGTCTTGCTTGCAATGGATTGAATCACCAAAATCCCAAAGAAAAGCGGTCCGAAGAATGACA
>JBDLRR010000344.1:0-3968 GCA_039799985.1 Pseudomonadota bacterium
CGTTCCAATGTTCCGCGCGGGACTTTCTTTTTGAGTTTCTGCAATTCTGCTCTGAGTTTTGTCGCCTCAGGAGTTCGACCCAAGGTCCACAATCGAACAATTTCGTTCATACTCCGCACGAAGTCGGTTTCGCCATTCAAAAAGGGAATCTCGCGCAAGCGCAACATCGGCACTTCGATTTTCAATTGAGGTCGCGCAAAATGGCGGGTCGGGCCCAGTTCCAAAGCAGCCAAACCACGTGACTCGGGAGTCCACCACTGCGGTGGACTGCGAGCCGCATCTTTCATTGTCATCACTGCAGGCAAACCAAAGTTTTCAGCAATCCGCTTGCGCAAAGACAGGTCAGCAACTTCTGGAATTTGTTTCAAACCAGGCACGTCCGACATCTTCAAAAGCGTCAACCTGAGCCAGTCACGCTTCAGAAGCTCATCAGCAGGGGTGAACTTTTTGATATTCAACACATCGGGCCGAGGAATCTCGGTGGGCTCGGCTTCCGGTGTGGGCGTTGCTTCGGGCTTCTTTTCTGAGGCCCCGACATGCAAAAATGCGCCCGTCGCCACAATCGTGGCAACGAGCGCATTCCTGCGAATTCTTGTTATTTGGCTCGAGCGCGTTTTGAAGCCCACTTCAACTGTCCGTCACACTGATTTTTCGATGCCGTCACAGACCATCCCTGAAGAGTACCGATATCACGTGCAGCAACATCCTTGACCCGCAGCTTCCACGCGCCTTCGACCTTCTCCACTCGAGAGTCTACCTGAATTGTCTCGTGAATTCCTGTGTCAAGACGGCCATCGGTTTTGCTGGTGCGGCGTCCCTTGAGTGAATTCGCGGTTGGATAGACTTTGTGTTCCTTGCCATCGGGCGAGAACACGCTGACACGCAGGTCACGAACGTAGGGATGCTCGATGTCGAGTTTCAATGAGAATCCTGATGCCGTTCCGGAAACAGAGCTGTCGAAATTGGATTCGATGCCAACCGGATCATTGTCGGGAATGTTCACCTGTGTTGCGACAGTGCCAAGCTCCGACGAAATTTGACGACCCAGCACGACTTCACGGGTGAGTTCAACACCGCCCTGATCGCTCTTGGCTTTCAGCGACACGGGAATCTTTTCTCCACATTGTGCGGTCTCGGCGACCTTGAAAACGAACGGGCTCTTGGCCTCGCTTGTTTCTCCAGAGTTCATGTCATTGAACTGAGCTTTTCCTTCAAGCACCTGAATTTTGGCCGTGGGGCTGCTGAGAACAGCCTCAATATTGGTTGTTGCCTTTACAGCCTTGTTGGCAAGGCGGAAAAACGCTTCAACCGTTTCACCTGGCTCAACAACTCCGTTGTTGTTGCCGGACTGTTCCTGATAACGAGCATCTGAATACTGAATTGCCAAAAACTCCAACTGCGGCTTGAACCAGCACAGTGGACGAACGCCATTCGCATATCCTGCGGCTGTCATGCAGGACGCAGCAGACGCCTTGAGTTCTGCGTCTTTGTTTGTTTGACCGCCTGTTGTGCTGCGGGCCGGAATCACATTCTTGTCGAATCCAACAAGGCAAAGCGCACCGCTGAAATAAGTATCAAGCCGGCATTGAGCGTCGGGATGGGCAGTGTAGGTTACCGAGACACGGCGTGGATCTGGGGTGTCGAATCGGGGTGGAGTCGAGCCAGAGCGAAGCGCGCCCAAAAGAGTTGCAAGACTTTGACCCGCTGCTGCAGCTCGGTAGCAAAGGTCCTGATCTTCAACCTTGTTCCATGCTGCATCGCATTTGTTCTTTTCAAAATCGCCAACAAGGCCGCGGAAGCGAGCATTTTCAGCGACCTGGTTGCGCCAGATCTCACGGGCGCAGGACTGGGTTGCAAAATAATCCGACTGACCTTCTGAAGCAGCCCAATCATTGTCACCATAGAATGGGAATCCACCTAGGTGGTGACCCAACTCATGACAAACGACCATGGCAAACCCATCGGGAGTGACTTCAGGACGACGTGCGAGTCCGCCGTACATGTTTACAATCCAAGTTGTGCCGACCTGTTGAGCGCTGGCGTTGACAGTTGAGTCGGTCCAAAGGTTGTTGGATTTGAGGGTGGCGCCTTTCGCTGCAACGATGGGCTTGTAGTAATTGATGATCGTGTTGACGATGTTGTTGAAATCCTGCTCGGAGATGTTGGCAAGAGAATGAAGGTTGTCTTGCTGGTGGAGATTGTTTGGCGGAAGGATTGAACCTTGCGCGTTCTGTGCAAAGAGTGCTCCCGCAATCAAGCATGCAGAAACTCCACCGCGCAACCAAATCGATTCCTTTTGATCGCCAATCCGATTCCAACGATTCGCCACCATCTGTAGATCCTCCTTCGGTGCTCAAGCACCTCAAGAGATCTTATTCGTTTTGACTGCGCTGGGGGGTGTGACATTTCCGCCACCCTGCATCCAAACTTTGACGAACGCTAAACCTTTGACGACTCATGAGCTGAGATGACGCCTTGCTTGACAGCATCTGCAATTTGATTGGGTGCCGTTCGACCCGCGTGCATCAATTCGTTGCAGCGACGTGAAACTTCTTCAGGCGTGTCGCGCACAATCACACGCGCACCGCCCAAAAACGTTATCGCCGTGTCGGGAAGACTCTCGATCCATTGGATGTTCATTTCATTTACGAAAAGCTTTGAGCCATCCAACTTGGTGACTTCAATCATCTGTTCCCCTTCAAGTAGAATTGTTCAGAAAATCTTTTCACACGAGGTCAAATCAACTTCTCATGTTGACAAACTGCAACGGAATTTTCAGCTGACCTTGCTGCGACTTCAACAAAGCAATGACTTCCTGCAAATCGTCGATTTTTTTGCCGGTCACGCGAACCTGCTTGTCCTGGATTTGCGCTTCCACCTTGAGTTTGGAATCTTTGATGACTTTTATAATCTGCTTGGCCTTGTCCTGCTCAAGCCCCTGCTTCACTTTGAGTGATTGTTTGAGCATCATTCCGCCCGCGGCCTCGCGCTTGCCTATTTCTATAGCACCCAATTCAATCCCACGCTTGATAAGTTTGCTGTTGATGATGTCGAGCATATTTTCAAGGCGACTCTCTGCGTCGGCGCTCAATTTGATCTCAGTCGTTTTGGGATCAAAGTTGAGATCGAATTTTGTGCCTTTGAAATCATAGCGACCCTGAATTTCCTTCTGGGCCTGATTGACTGCATTGTCGACTTCCTGAACATTGACTTCTGACACGACGTCGAAACTTGGCATAGGTTCCCCTTTGAATATTCAATGCCAACCCTATTGAGACTCACCCAAGAGGTTCGTCCACTTCATGGAAAGCTCCACCCTCGAAGCTCAAAACAACGGCAAGGCAACGAGACGTTATACTCTGCTGTCAGTCTTTCTGACAATATTTCTCGATTTGGTCGGCTTTGGAATGTTCATACCAATCCTTCCTTCGATTGCCCGCAATCTCGATGCATCCAACGCTCAAGCCGCATACCTGTCGACTTTCTTCTCCATCGGGACACTCTTGTCGGTTATGGTGCTCGGAAAATGGTCTGATTCCATCGGCAGACGAAAAATTCTCATTGGCACAATTCTGCTCTCGATGCTCGCGCAAGGACTCACCGGACTCACTCCAGTCCTGGGCAGCTATGCACTTCTGGCCGTGATCCGATTTGTTGCAGGAATAGCCGCAGGAAACATTTCCGTTGCTCAGGCATCCATCGCCGACATCACACCACTCTCTGAGCGTTCACGATCGATGGTCATTATCGGAATTGCTTTTGGCGCAGGCTTTGCATTCGGACCAGCACTGGGTGCGCTCATCACCCTCTTTTTTCCCGACAATCCAATCGTACCGATTTCAATAGCAGCCGTTGGCTTGAATCTGATCAACCTGATTTTGATCCTGTTCCGATTCAAAGAGACTCACGCGCGCTTTGCTCCACCAGAACTCAAACCGCTCATTGAAGCGGCACAAGAGGGTGCCGAC
>JBDLRR010000345.1:0-10342 GCA_039799985.1 Pseudomonadota bacterium
GAGTATCGACGACAAGACCGGTGCCATGACGTTTGCCGGAGACCTTCCCGTCGGCTCAGAAGTTCAGCTGATGAAGTCCAACATCGACAGCCTTGTCTCTGGAGCTCAGGGAGCTGCTGAGAAATGTGAATTGAGTGGACCTGCTGATTTTGCGTTGCTTGTGAGTTGCGTGGGTCGCCGATTAGTGATGGGACAAAGAACCGAAGAGGAAATAGAAGTTGTTCAACAAGCAACAAAGTCGCCAAAGTGCGCGGTGACGGGTTTCTATTCTTACGGTGAACTGAGCCCGCAGGGAAAATTTGAACGCTGTGATTTGCATAATCAGACGATGACCGTGACAATGTTCAGGGAGAATCCTTGAAGACGGAGCCCGAGGCAATGCACAAACTTCTCGATCGGCAACTGAAAAAGAACTTTGCGGCCGACCTTGAAATTCGGATGGCAGACCAGGCCTTCAATTCGTTTTGCCAGTCGATTGATCAGGCTTATATCGCCCACGAGGATGACAGGCAGCTGCTGGAACGTTCGTTGGAGTTGAGTTCATCAGAACTGAACGAAAAAAACCATGCCCTTCAGTTGGCGAGAGCATCTGCAGAAACAGCAAACAAGGCAAAAAGCACTTTCTTGGCGAACATGAGCCACGAAATGCGAACGCCTCTCAACGCGATAATTGGCTACAGCGAGCTCCTTCTTGAGGAGTTGACTGAGCTGGATCACAAACAAATTGCGATTGAACTCGACAAGATCAAAACCTCGGGCAGTCATCTGTTGAGTCTCATCAACAACGTGCTTGATTTGGCAAAAATTGAATCCGGTCACATGGACGTGAATTTGGAGACCGTACCCGTTCGTCGACTGGTCAGTGAAGTTTGTACGATTCTGCAATCACAAGCGACAAGAAACAAGAACAGTCTACAATCCGAGTTCTTGTCAGATGTGGAAAATATTCAGACGGATCGCTCAAAACTGAAACAGATTTTGATAAACCTCACCGGAAACGCATTGAAGTTCACCCAAAACGGAAAAGTCACAATCGAGTTTACACGGCGTCCCGACGGATCTCCTGTACTTACCGTTGCCGACACCGGTATTGGGATGACTCCAGAAAATCTTGCCAAACTTTTCAGGCCATTTGTGCAGGCTGACAGTGATACCCAAAAGAAATTTGGAGGCACTGGGCTCGGTTTGGCATTGAGCAAAAAATTTGCCGAGATGATGGGTGCCTCACTTGAAGTGACCAGTGTTGTCGGCCAGGGGAGTCGCTTCAGCATTGTGTTTGCGGCAGTGGCTGATTCACATCAAAAAGTGAATACGTCTGTTGCCAGCGCACCAGATGTTCTGCATTCCGCGGAAGATAATATTGGGAAGAGGATATTGGTTGTCGACGACGATCCTCAGGCAATTGATTTGATGCGCCGTTTTTTGGGTCGGCATGGTTTTGAATGTGTCAGTTTGAAAAATGGAACCCTGGCAGTCGATGAAGCAAAGCGTTTCAAACCTGTTGCCATTTTGTTGGATGTCTACATGCCGGGGATGGACGGCTGGACGACGTTTTCAAAATTGAAAAACGACGATGCAACAAAAGATATTCCGGTGATTTTCACCACCATGACAGATGAAAGAACCTTCGGACTTTCGTTGGGCGCTCTCGATTACTTCACCAAGCCTGTCGACTGGAGCCGATTGGCTGAAGTCCTGAGAACGGTTGGGGGAGGCAATCGGACGTCCGAATGTCTGCTTACGGAATTCGAACCTGGTGCAAGGGAAAAACTCAAGTACATGCTGGAAAGCCGGTCATGGAAGACTCGAATTGCTCTTTCAACTGAAGAGTTCGTTCGCGCGATTGAATCGCAAAAATTTGATCTTGTGATTTTGGATGGCCTAAACAGTGGACTTGATGAAGCGAGATGCTTTGAGGCATTGAGCTCTAGCCAGCCAAACGAGAATACAACAGTGATCTATTGTACCGACCATCCGACGAATTTTCCGACCAACGAGGTGCTGAAGAGCAGGACGAAAGTGGTGTTTGCGGAAAACAATTCCGACACCGCGCAGGTCGAAAAGTCGATTTTTAATTTGCTCTCTGGAGGCAAGGATTCTCAAAAATGAGCAAGATATTGTTGGTGGAAGACAATCCAATGAACCGTGACATGCTCAGCCGCAGACTCATTCGCCGCGGTTTTGAGGTGGTGTGTGCCGAAGACGGCGAGAGTGTTTTTGGACTTCTGGAGGCAGAGAATCCTGCGTTGGTTCTGATGGACATTTCACTTCCGGGAATCGACGGTTTGGAAACAACCCGCAGAATCAGGTCTGACGACAGATTCAAAGGCCTTCCGATTATTGCTCTGACGGCGCATGCCTTTCAGTCTGATGAAATTGAAGCAAGAGCTGCGGGTTGTGATGACTTTGAAACCAAGCCAATTGAACTTGACCGGTTGCTCGAAAAAATAGGAGAACTGTTGAAAAAGAATGCGTCGTGAAGAGACTGTAGAAAGAAAAATGAGCGCAGAAAAAAGCAGGTCGGTGCTCCGGCATGACTTGCGCACGTTCTTCAATGTCAGCATTGGTTATTGTGAAATGTGCATTGAGGAGATTGCTGAGAGTGAAGGTGATTCCAATCGCCTGTTGATTTTTGAAGACTTGTTGGCAGCGATTCGTGTTTTGCTTCGTGAAACCGAATATGCACTGGAGTCGGCGAACCTTGAATCCGATGAATTGTTCCGTAATGAGATTTCGATATGGTTGAAAAAAACTCTGCTGCCTTCCATTCAAAAAATCGTTCTGGAGAAAGAACAACGATTGTCCTCAGGTGTTGTTTATTCCAGTCTTGGAAATTTGGACGACGCCTTTAAAGGGCTGACCCAAAAATGCCTGAATCCTTTTGCTGATTCGAGGTTTTTGACTCGACCAGAGGTGGTTTCTTTCAGAAGTGGTGAAAACGCAGGTTCCATAGGTCATGTCCTTGTCATTGATGATCAGGCTGACAATCTCGTACTGATCAAGCATCGTTTGGAAAAATTGGGTTTGAGTGTTGAGGCGATGACTTCTGCGGTGAATGCGCTTGAGAGTCTTTCCAGCAAGGATTTTGATGCCATTCTTGTGGATTTGGATATGCCCGAGATGAGTGGGCTGGACTTTTTAAAAGAGATGAAGAGTCGAAATCTTCTTTCTGAAATTCCCACCTTGGTTGTGACCGCCTCTGATGAGATGGACAGGCTCTCGGAGTGCATCAGTTTGGGTGCGGTTGATTTTCTCCCAAAGCCCTGTGACCATTCGATTCTTATGGCACGAATCAACGCGACGATTGAAAGGAAGAAAAGCAGAGACCGCGAAAAACAGATGAGTCGCGAGTTGCATCTTGAAAAGTCTCTTGTAGATGATCTTTTGGCGATGCTTCTTCCTGTCGATATTTTGAATGAACTCAAGCAGACCGGGCGAGTCAAGCCGCGTCGATTTTCGAATGTTGCAGTCATGTTTTGCGACATCGTCGATTTCACATCGTACTGCGAGTCGCATGATCCAGAGGTCGTTCTGGAAAATCTGCATTCTATTTTCTCTGAATTCGATGCGATCGTGGAAATGCATGGCGTACAGAAGATCAAGACGATTGGTGATTGTTACATGGCTGCCTGCGGCATGAATTGTGTTCGCGAGGATTCATTTCACAATGCGCTTGCGAGTGCGTTTGCGATGATTGAAGCAGCCAGGAATCACCGCTCTGGATGGAAAGTGAGAATCGGTATTCACATGGGAGATGTGATTGGTGGCATTGCCGGAACCCGGAATTATCTATTCGACCTTTGGGGAGATGTGGTGAATACCGCGGCCAGATTGCAGTCGGTCGGCGTTCCCATGACAGTGACTGTCACCAACGACAATCACCCGATTCTGCCGCAATGGATTCAAACCACGGAGTTGGGCAAGGTTGAGCTCAAAGGCAAAGGTGTCTACAGCGTGGCCACCCTCCGGCTGAAGACCTGAATTGAATCAATTTTTTGGCTGTTCTGGCCGGCGATTGAATTTGTCATTCACAGGAAACTGGAACGACGCTTGTTGACATGTTGTTTGCGTTTTTCTTTTCCAGACGAACAAAACCCACCTTTGATTCGCAAGCAATTTCGAATCTGAATTTGTTCATATTCTTGACCTGCATATCGATGCAGTACGTTGATTTCGGATTGAGAAGTTTGAGGTCACTGTTGTTGACATTCTTGAGCGAAATTCTGAGCAGGATGAGGCTCGGATCACTTGAGTCAGGGTCCTCGTAAAGAGTGTTGTTGTTTTGGTTTGTGCTGTTGATATCGACGACTCTGTAATTTTGGAAAGAGTTCGCCGAATTTGATTTTTCGAGACAAGCGCCAATGATTCCATTGTCCAATTTGTCAGCCTCTGAAGGGCTCTCGGGATTGGCACCCTCTTTGACTGGGATTTTGATTTTGGAAGACGGCAGCGCTGCTGAATCGGCGGCTGTAGCCGTCACTGAATTTGACAGGTCGGCTGATGCGTTGAAATCACCATTGTTTGTGCCGCTCAAGCGGTTCGCTTTCAGAGCACCGGCCTCGGATGCAAATTGATATCCGTTGTCGGAACACGAGGTCAAAGCGAGGGCTGCGACGGCAAAAGTACTATGGATTGCTATTTTCATCTCATCATCCTTCTGACGAATCTTTCTAAGGTGTTTATCGGAGTTTTATTTTTGAAATTTAATTAGCGGTTAAATATCATTAAAAACCATTTAATATTGGCCTGTTGTTTGACCTTCTTGGCGGTTGATTTTTGTGATTCGTAATTCCAAAAAAGGTTCTCAAAATTCTTGTTTGATTGCCGATAAACCCCGCGTTGAATTTTGTGCGAGGGAAAGACTCTATGAAAATCATCCTGCCCATCATTGGCCTTGGTTTTTCGATTCTTTGGCTGGGTTGTAAGCCCCGATCATTCAACAGCGAGGGTTTGAGTCCTTCTGAGGCTCCAGTTCAATCGATCGAGTCAAATCCCCAAGACGTTTATTCAAAAACTCGTTTCCATCTTGTGACGCCAACCGGCGCGAAGATCTTTGCTGCAATCAAGGCATGGGAAAGCGGTCAACTCAAGCAGCCAGGAATTTATGCACAGCCAGCCATGTGTGCCTCGAATGCATCTCGGGTTTTGGAGATGGCAGGGGTAACGGGATACAGTTCGCCGCTTCTGGTAGACATGGTGAACGCAGTCAAAAAGCGTGGCGGGTTGGTCCTCCAGCTTCCAAAAGATCCGATTGCGATCAGTCAGAAGTTGAAAGGTATCTTTGGTGGACGATTGCCGGTGGGTACTTTTGTGAGCGGCTGCTTGCGTCCTGATTGCTCTGGTCAAGCTGGAGACGGTCACATCGCGCTTGTGGGTGATATTGACGATTCCGGTTATATCAAGATTTACCACAACAACTGGTATCGTCCTGACAACGCTCCCGACAAGCGTTGGCGCGAGTTCATGATTCCCATGGACTGGTACAACAAAGGCTTTCGCCGGATGTGGATGGCGACGCCATGGATTTACATCAAGCGTGACAATCTTGGGCTGCCAAGCAATATTCAAGTCAGACTGCCGGAAATCGATGATCTCGATCCAACGAACTATTACGTTACGGTATCGATTCCTGGCGAAATTATGAAAGAAGTGGCAGCCAACAAAGGCCTGGTGACCGATGGAAAAGGAGAGGTGAAGCCTTTTATGGCATCGCCTGCTCCAAGCAAAAACGACTCCCCAGACCTGGCCAAGTGTGATGCGCTGACAATACTGGACAAGAACGATCCCAATGGGGTGAATTTGAGAACATCGCCCGTCGGGCAAGCGCTGTGCATGCTCCCGAACGGTACCAAGGTTGAGCGCTTGGGTGTCGAAGGGCAGTGGATCCGGGTTCGTGCAGAATGCCAGGGTAAACCTCAGGAAGGGTATGTCTTTTCATTTTTGACCCAGCCGGCCTGCCAGATGGAGCGTTGAGTTCGAAGGCGAATTGGCTCGCGTAAAAGCTCATAGACTTTTTGGCTTTGGTTGTGTTCGGGTTTAAATATCGAAAATTGCTAGACTTTACTGTTGGGTAGGTGCTGCCTGCCCGTTTCCTTTTCAAAAAGCTTGATCCCAAGCTTGAAAGCTGCACTGCAGATTGCTATCAGGCCTTCTCTCGCTAAAGAGCCTGGTACCTGTATCGGGACGAAAAAATGCGATCGAAGGGGGGTGAATGATATGCCAGTTGTCAAACTGAAAGAAGGCGAAGCTTTTGAAAGCGCTATGCGCCGTTTCAAGAAGCAATGTGAAAAGGCAGGCATCCTCTCTGAAGTTCGCAAGCGCGAGCACTATGAGAAACCTTCCGTCAAGATCAAGCGCAAGCGGATGGCCGCTCGCAAACGCGCGCTCAAGAAGCTGAAAAAACTCGGTTCTTGATTGTGATGAATCCGACCAGAGCATTCTGGAGTGGGAGGACCTTGCGTCCTCCTTTTTCTTTATCTACCAACAGATCATGAATCAAAGCTTGGCAGGCGGTCGGATCCGCGAATCTTCCATTGATGCTCTCCGGGAACGAATCAACCTCGTCGAGGTTGTTTCGCAGACTGTGAGTTTGCGCAAAAGCGGTTCGCGTTTCATGGGAAAGTGTCCTTTCCATGAAGACTCTTCTCCATCTTTTCTCGTCGACGACAAACATTATCACTGCTTTGGCTGCAAAGCTCACGGAGATGCGATTTCATTCGAGATGAATCGCTCAGGCTGCACATTTCCAGAGGCAGTCGAAGCACTTGCGAATCGATTCAATTTCACCTTGGATTACGAATCAAACTCCAGAGAATCCGAGGCCGACAAACAACTGCGCGAGCAGAAGCGGTCAATTTCGCATATCATGACCGAAGTGACGCGCGCCTATGCTCAGTACTTGTGGCTAAAAGAAGGCGAGTTGGCTCGGCAATACCTTCTGAATAGAGGCTTCACGGAAGATACTTTAAGGGATTGGGAAATCGGTTTGTCGCCTCAGTCCAGCGTTTTGTTGCGTATGGCTGACACGCGTGGTTGGAACGTGGATCACCTCATTTCAGGAGGTCTTCTGCGCAGGCGCGAAAATTCAACCGATTGTTATGATTTTTTTCGCGACAGGATCATGATTCCGATTCGTGATGAAAAGGGAACTCCGATTGCTTTTGGTGGGCGCATTTATCGCAGCATCACAGCTGGCAGCAATCCGGGGCCAAAGTACCTGAACTCGCCTGAGACGCCTGTTTTTCAAAAATCAAAAACGTTGTTCAATTTCAACCGAGCGCGCAATTCCATCGTTCAGTCTGGCTTTGTGGTTGTTGTTGAAGGGTACATGGATTGTCTTGCGCTTGCGCGGGCGGGTATCCAAAACGTTGTTGCTGTGCTGGGAACCGCATTGACCGTTGATCACGTCAAGCGACTTTCACGCCTCACAAAAAGGGTGGTGCTTTGTTTCGACAGCGACAACGCGGGGCGTGATGCTGCGCGTAAAGCTTTTGAAGTTGGCTTTCCATTGAATCTTGTGGAACTGCAATTCGTTTCTGTTCCCAGTGGCAAAGATCCCGACGAGTTCATCGGCGAGCATGGTGTTCAGGCGTTCAGTGCATTGCTTGATCGGGCTGTTTCTCTTGCCAGTTGGGTGTGTGATTTTTGTCTGGCACAGGGGAATACCCGTGAATCGCAGCTCAGACGCATCAAGTCTGACTTTGTACCGGTTGTGCTGAGAAACCCTGACCCAGCAGTTCGGGAAATCACCCTCGAGATGGCTGCAGTTGCTTTGGGTTTGTCGAAAGCAAGTTCATTGACCAGCGGTTTTAATCCGGAAGCGTTGCCGGAAAGCAGAAAGAGCATGAATGTTCCGAAGATTTCCGGGAGGTCGGACAATCTGTCGAAGAATTCAAATTCAATGCAGGCGCAGGAATATGAAGGGTTGAGCGAAGCAGCGGAGTTGGCTCCTTTCGCAGTAACAAATGCGGATGAGGCAACTTTTTATCTGATGCTGGCTCATGCCCAGTTTGACATGCTGCCCATGCGGCTAAAGAACGTTTTGCGCGGAGAGCAGAGCGATGATGCCATGGACGAAATTGTGCTCGCCCAGATGCTCACCGCCGGGGAAGTTGGCGGCCTGGGGCGGGCATTTTTGGCTTGGAGCGAAGTTCTGTGTTCTCTCGAAAATGATGGTCGGGCCCTTGTTGACGTCAGTCTCGGTTCTTGTCCAGATGTGGATGCCGTGGCACGGCTGAGGGCATTGGCGACTTTGAACCCAGAGAGTTTGCTGGAAGCAGGGCTGGAGAACTGGGTTCGTGGTGTGCTGGAAGGCACCGATAGCCAGGGGCTGGCACCTAAACTCAGAAATCCTGAAAATATTCTGGATGCCGTAAACCTGCCATTTGTTCGGATGGCTGTTCGGGATGCAAAGGTATCACGGGCACGGGGAAAGCTCGGCGCAGCGCTGAGCCGGATTCTTGCTCAACTTGAAATTTCCTATTTAGATCGAGAGGTTGAGGCGACCACGCGGCTCATCCGTGAGGCCGGACAAGGGAGCGTGTCAGCATCCGATCAGATAGACGTGCTTCAGCACAGGCTTCGAAAGCTTACGGACGAGCGCGTCCGTCGGTACCAGAAGTTCGTACTGCGGCCGAGTCCTTGAGTTTCTGGGGCTTGCATTATTTTGTTGTGGCGAATATGTGTGGGTGTATTTTATTTACCTGTCAGTGGTCAGGCTCAGGCGGCTCTGAATTGGCGCCGTGCTTTTGCTGTCGAAATGGGAGTTCTCTATGGCTGTAGGCAAGGGAAAATCAACTTCAAAATCTTCAAAGAAAAACAGCAAGAGTGTTGTGAAACCGGCCAAAAAAGTCGGAAAAACGGCTCCCAGCAAAGGAAAGACATCACACTCGGCACGTATGGCACCGGCAAAACAAAAGCCTACAAAAGGCAGCAAGCCCATGAGCGCGCCGAAGAGACCGGTGGCAAAACCGGCTCCAGCTAAGAAAACTCAGGTTGTGGCGAAGAAAGCAGCACCGGTCGCAAAAAAAGCAGCGGCTCCTCAGCCACGTCCCGTGGCGAAGCCGACGGTCAAAGTCGCCGTTAAACCGCTTGCCAAGGGCAAGGCCACGCCAGTTGCGAACAGCAAAAAGCCAGTGGCTTCAGCAGTGGCGAAAGCTCCTGTCGTCTCCAACAAGAGCGTTCCAGGCAAGACCAATCTGCCGAACAAAGCTGTGACCGGCACCAATCCAAAAATCGTGGCCCAGGCGAGTGCGCCGGCAAAGAAAGCGGCACCAACTGCTGCCGGTAACGAAAAGTTGCCTGCAAGCCAGCCGGCCGTGAAAAGCAAAATTCATGCACCTGCTCCGTCGCCGAAAGAAGCTTCAAAAAGCAATCAGGGTGCGCAACTCAAAGTCGTTGCACCGGTAGAAAAAAAGGCAGCCACTGAAGCGCAGGACTCCAAAGAAAAAGCAAAAGGAAAGCCCGTCGAAAAATCGTCGGCAGAGAAGACTCTGAAAGCTCCTGCAGCAAAAGCTGTCGCGGGCAGGTCTGGAAATGAGCCGACAAGCAAAGCAGTTGCTTCTGCAGCAGCAGGTGAAAAGACGGCTCCAGCCGATGCTTCGAAGGATGCCAAAAACGCCGGAAAGAAATCTGCGGCGCGCACGGTTGATGGTGCATCGGCGTCTGAAAAAGCTCCGCAATCTGCCAAGAAAAAGAGCCGCGTCGAATGCGAAGAGGGCGCAGAAGGCGAACTCGAGGACGTCGAACCCAGTCCGGATTTTGATGCTGACCTCGAAGATTTGGGCCCCGATCTTGATGCAGAGCCGGAAGATGGCGCTGCACTAACGGATGATGACATTTTTGCTGCAGACGATTTTGGATCCGAAACAGTTGAAGAAGAAGAAATGGATTCTTCTTTGGGCCGCAGCAACGATCCTGTGCGCATCTACCTGAGAAAAATGGGGCAGGTTGCGCTGTTGTCCCGCGATGGCGAAGTTGAGATTGCCAAGAAAATTGAAAATGAAGAAAACAAGCTTCTGCAGCATTTGGTGAATCTGCGTCTTGGTGTTCGCCACATTTCCGATATTGGCCAGCGCTTTCTTGATGGTGCAATCAAGGCAAAGAATCTCGTCAAGGGTTTCGATGACGAACAGGATCAAGCCACCGATGAGGGGCAAACCGCTCGTGTTCGAGCGTTGGTTGAAGGATTCCTTGGGCAAGCCAAAACAGCGGTGACGCTCGAAGACAAATACGGTTTTGAACACCTCGAGAATGCGACTCCGGCTGACAAAAAGTTGTTGAACGAAGCGCGCTCGGAAATGTTTGAGCTCGTCAAGGAAATCAACATCAACCGTCGCATCAT
>JBDLRR010000346.1:0-3859 GCA_039799985.1 Pseudomonadota bacterium
CTGCGGAATCGGAAGAATCCACTGATTCAACGCAAGTGTCGGGCAGCGCGACGGGAACCCGATCGACGGTTGAAAATTCCACGTCCTCGGGAGGAAAAATCGGTATCAACTGCTTTCACTGATTTTGACGAGCCTCATTCATAAAAAAAGCGGGCCAGCATCCTGCCGGCCCGCCCATGTGGAAGGAGATAAAATTGCAACCGGGTCTGGTCCGAAAACCGGACCCGGGTTTCCGCTCACTGGAGCAAGCGGAGTGCCGCCTGAGGCGACTGGTTGGCTTGCGAGAGGACTGCAATGCCAGCCTGTTTGAGGATGTTGGACTGCGTAAGTTTCGCAGTTTCATCCGCAAAGTCCGTATCGCGGATACGGCTGTTGGCAGCTGCAAAGTTCTCGCTCTGCACCGAGAGGTTGTTGATCGTCGAACCGAGGCGGCTTTGAATCGCGCCCAGATAGGAGCGATACTCTGCTACCTTTTGGATTGCCGCATCAAGAGTCCCAAGAGACTGCTGAGCGCTTTCCTTGCTGTCGACGCGTGTACCACCGTCTTCAGTGCTCTTGCCCAGGTTCAGACCATTTGAATCGGTGTTGGTGTTGAGGTTTTGAAGGTCAATACGAATCACGTTGACGGGATTCGATTGGCCTTTTTCATCAACACTTCCCATGTAGTCTTTACCTACTTGGATCTCGAGTGGATACGCATTGCTGCGATTCACAAGAGCCGGGTCCAGTGATTCCTGGTTGCCGACGAGAAGCCGGGTTCCGTTGTACTCGGTCGCGTTGGTAATACGGTCGATTTCGTCCTTGAGCGAGCTGTATTCCTTGTTCAGGAACCCACGCTCAACATTACCAATCGTATCCGAGCTCGACTGAACCGCAAGTTCACGCAAGCGAGCCAGAATGTTTCCTACTTCGCTCAATCCACCTTCGGCAGTCTGGACGAGTGAAACACCATCGTTGGCGTTTCTCTTGGCCATGTTCAAGCCACGGATGTCGGCCTTCAACTTTTCAGAGATGGCCAGACCAGCCGCATCATCTGCAGCCTTGTTGATCCGATAGCCGGAAGCCAGTTTTTCCATCGACGAGTTGTTTGCCTCTGTCGAAGCGACCAGATTCCGCTGTGAATTCAGCGATTGTACGTTGGTTTGTATCCGCAAACCCATACGGTATTCCTCCTAGAAACCGGCCGGCACTTCCAATGTGCACAAACCGACGGGTCTTCCTGACCCTGTGACGTAAAAAAAACCACATTCAATCAACTAAAACTGTGTGATGTTTCGTTCATCCCACAAACCGGCGGCGCAAAATCCTTTGAACCTGCCGACAGGTTGATTGACTTTCTGGTCATGGGATCGGACCATCAGCCTCTGGCATCAACGAATAAAAGTTGCAGGGGGTGACATTTCCCGGACGGTCTGTCAAAAATGTTCCTTGCGCATGACTTTGAATGGTGTCTTTCTTCCACGGACGGAGCGGACAACGACGCATGAGTTGGCTTACAGAATCAACGGCAATGCCCCATCCCAAAAGCTCTGGCTTGCTGTTTTCGGTCCGTCATTTTCTTTACGTTGTGGAAGGCCGACCATTCTCAATTGACGTCATGGAATCGACATCAGGGCACCTGACCGCCCATGCGGAAAGCACTTCGGACCCTCACGAAGCCATTCATCCCCAAAGTGCGACAAACTTGGAAGACGTTTTAAAGGCCATCACTCTCGAGATCGATGCAAAGGTGTGCAAATGGTAACAGCAGGAATTGACCGTATTTTGAATGAGCCGCACCTCCTGGAGAATATGGGGCGGGTCGGGTTGGTGACAAATCAAGCCTGCACCACTCAAGACTATGTACCTACGGTCCAGGCAGTTGTTGAGGCCTTAAAAAAATGTGCCAATTCGACTCTGACCTGCGTTTTTGGTCCTCAGCATGGCTACGGACAAACCGAGCAGGACAACATGATCGAAACCCCCGACAGCCAAATCGAAGTTGCTGCGGGGAGGCAGGTTCCCCTGTTCAGTCTCTATTCAAAGACGAGAATTCCGACCCCCGAACAACTCGAAGGGGTCGACACCCTTGTTCTGGATCTCCAGGACGTCGGCTGCCGTGTCTATACCTATATGTTGACTCTCGCAGGCTGCATGCGGGCTGCAGAAAAATCGCGCAAGCGGGTCGTGGTCCTGGACAGACCCAACCCATTGGGATTGAGTCGGCTTTCGCAGCCCGGAGCGCTGACTCAGGGCAATTGCCTGGACTTGCGCTGGGAAAGTTTCGTCGGATGGTATTCCATCCCCATGCGACACGGCCTGACGATGGGCGAACTCGGCCATCTTTTTCATAAACGTGACAAACTGACGATCGACTATCGGGTTGTTCCGGTGTCCGGCCTCAAGCGCAGCACCTCGCTGAAAGAACTCAGCCAACGCCGTTGGACTCTGCCGAGCCCGAATTTGCCGACCTGGGAAACCACCTTTTGCTTTCCTGCATTCGTGGCCCTTGAGACCACCTGGATCAGCGAAGGTCGCGGTAGCACATTGCCGTTTCAAACCATTGGCGCTCCCGAATTGCCGGTATCAAAAATCCTCTCGATCTTTGATGACTGGAACGTCACCGCGCCAAAAGAACTCCGATTTTCTGGGCTCAAGTACAGGCCACACGAATTCCGTCCGACCTTCAACAAACATCAAGGCGCACTCTGCAAAGGCTTCCAGGTGCACGTCGACAATCCTGACAACTGCAACACTTTTGCCATGGGAGTTTTGTTTCTCGCGGCAGCAGCAGCTGAATACAAGAAATTTGAGTGGAAGGGGCCCGGTTATGAATACAACTTCACCGATCCACCGGTAAATCTTGTTTTGGGAGATCAACGCTGGATGGAGTTCATCAACTCCTTGAAAGGCCACCCATGGGACAACAAGGCCAAATCAGCACTGATCGACATGTTGAATTGGTCTGAAAAAGACGCACTGGCCTTTGAAGAATCATCTTCTTTTGCGCATATCTATTTGGAAAACTGAGGACCGGCAGCGGATGTATTCGCACAAACGTTCTTTCACTGGCCAATCATCGCGCTCCATTGCGGCACTGCTGGACATACCATTCCTGGCAGCAGGACTTTTCCTGACGGGATTGTTCGCGTTCGTCCATTCGGCGTGGACCTACTTCAGATTGCAAGACAATGTTCGAGCCTTGCCTCCTTCATTGGATCAAATTCCCAAAGAGATTTTGCTTGACGCGTTGAGAAAGAACGCATCTCTTTTGGATTTACAACTTGTCGCCGCCACCTGGTCAGGACTCGCTTTGCCCATGGTCGTCTTCGCGATCGCCATACGCTGGACGCTGGCTCCTCTTCGTCTCTCTGTGCAACGGTCTGTGACTGGTGCGTCACTCGCAGCGTTTTATTTTTGCAGTTTCATGGCAACCGCCTTGACCAATCCCGATTGGACTCCGGGTAATCTTCTCGTCCGGCTGTTCGCGTCCACGGGCCCTGATTTTTTTCAGGGACTGCGGGCAGTGATTTGTATAGGCATTCTGATTGGCTGCCTCATCACCATGACAAAGAATGCCACTTCAAAATTCAACAGGGGCATGCGCTGGCTCACAACCCTTGTTTTGTTTCTGGCCGTCATCGGTTTTGATTATGTGCAATCACAAAGACAGCGCAGAGTCGACGACTCTTACCTCAAGTCACCAGCATCGGTGCGCTTCATATACGTCCTGCCCGGTTTGACGCCCTCTGACGTACAAACCGCACTCAGAACAAAACAACTTGCAGATGCTCGCAATCAGCTCAGCTCGTTCCAAGAGGTTCACCCAAGCACGCCCAGCCTGCTTGGCCAATTCGTCACCACCGTGCTTGGCATCGAA
>JBDLRR010000347.1:0-2950 GCA_039799985.1 Pseudomonadota bacterium
CTGGAATCCTCATGGCAAGGAGATGGGTATGAAGAGATTTTTAAAGAGCAGCTTCCCGAGCATACCTTTGGCACTGACCGTTCTTGGAGTGGTGGGTGCCAGCTGCGGATTGCGCGAGACGAAGTCAAGCTCAACCACATCCCTTCTCGGACAAATCCAAAAAGCGAGTAACGCCGGTGCTGTGACTGCGACTCCAAAAACGAGTGTGCAAATTGACGAGCTGAAAAAGCAACTGCGCGATGCAACCGAATTCTGGAGGCTGAGCCTCGAAAAAGAATCAAAAGAAAGAAAAGACGCCGACGATGCGATTCGTGCCGACGTGCTGACTTTGAACGAAAAGCTCGAAGCACTGCGAGGCCGGCTTGATTCTGAAATTGCCCGGCTTGACAAGACCCTCCGCGAAGAATTCGACGGAAAACTCAAGGCACAGGAAGCTTCGTTGACGGCCAAAATCTCGGCTGAAACGAGTGCCCGTGAATCGGCTTTGAAAGCCGTCGACGAAAGTTTGCGTTCAACCAAGTCAGAGCTCGAAGGCAAGATTGGTAGCCTGGACACCAAAACTCAAGAATCAATCCTCAATACAAATAAGGCTCTGGCGGATGCAGAAGCGAGACTGAAGGCTCTGCTTGAAACAACCAATGCGGAAACACTCGCAACGCTCAACAAAACCAAAGACCAGTTGATTTCAGACATGAAAGGTCTGGAAGATCGTGCGAACAAATCATTGGACAGCGTCAAGTCCGAGCTCGCTGACATGATCAAAGTCAACGATGATGCTGCCAACGCAAAGTTTGCTGAACTGCAAAACCAACTCAAGCTGGCAAAGTCTGCGCTGGAATCGAAACAAGCATCCCTCAAGATGCAGATGGATACCGCCAACGCCGAACTGAAAGCTGCCTTGTCGGTTTCCAACCAGGCCCTGACAGACAGAATCCACACACTTGATCTCGTAACCCAAGGCCAATTGGCTACGGTCAAAACCGAACTCGAAACCAAGATCCTGAACAACGGCAGCGAGTTGACGACACTCATCAGTCTTGCCCGCGATGAGGCACAGAAGAATCTTGTCACGGCGGTGGGTGAACAGAATGCCCAGCTGATTTCTGTGATGACAAAAGCAGACAACGCACTGCGCGCAGAACTTTCATCAAAAATTGCAACTGAAAGTGCGACACAGGCTGCAGCGCTGCAGTCTTTCAAGCGTGAAGTCGACGCAACCTATGCAAAACAAGTTGATCTGATCACCTTGCAAGGCGTTGTCAACGGACTCACCAACGCTTTGAACATTCTCGACCACAAAGTTGATGACAACGACAAGCGCCTCAACGAATCAGTGAAGAACATGAGAATGGAACTCGTTGACAAAATCGGCAACGTGCAGGCGAGTGTCACCGCACTGCGTGGCGATTTCGTCGGCCATGTGAACGAATACAATTCCAAAGTTTCAGAATTGGCCGAGCAAACACGCCAGGCTGCGCGTGACTTGCGCGCTGAAATGGCAACCTCTGCTGTGCACGATGAGACACAACGTGCCAAGCTTCAGGCCAGCATTGAGGCTCTCAGCGTCAAGCTCACAAACACCGAAGATTTTGCAATCAAAACCCGCGATGCACTCACCGGCAAGATTGTAGAACTTGAACGTCGCGACGGCGAGTTGAGCAATGAGGTGCGCGACGCTCGCAACGAGGCAACCGCCCAATTGAGTGCCGCCATTGCCAAAGAGCAACAGGCACGCCAGGCAATTGCAGACGACGTGAAAAAGCTTCAGGCCGAAGTCGAGCGTGTGAGCCAAGTTGCGAATCAGGCACTTTCTCTTTCCAAGGCCAATGAACTCGCGGTTGCCGGATTGAAGACCGACCTCGAGGAAGCCAAGGTGCGCTGGGATTCGCAATTGAAGGAATTGCGCGGCGAGATGGAGAACCAAATAGCTGACATCCGCGCACAGTCTCAACTCATCATTCGCGGCCTTGGTTTGGATGCTCAAACACATTTTGCTGAAACGGCGACCCAGCTTGCAGACGTCAAAAACAAGGTTGCCGGTTTGCTCGTCGAAATGGGCCGAGCCATTGAAAAAGGAATTCAGCTTTCCTCTGACCCTGTCGTGAAGAGCGGTTCTGCAGAACGTGCTGCTGCGTTCAACAAAAAGGTATCGAAAGACCTTTCGCAGTCTTGGGCTGGAAAGACAATCACACTGCAAGACCTTGCATCGCAACGCATGGACGATTTTTCAAAAGTCTTGGGCCGGGTCGAGTCCGAATTCCTTCTCGCAATCGATTACGCTGAGGTGCTCAACGACGACCAGAAAACATCTGACCTTTATGCAATGAATGCTTCGTTCATCGAAAAAGTTGTCAGCTTGACGAACACATCCGGTGTCGAGGTGTGCGCGGGAGGCAGCAAAGGTGACGTTCGGAACAACATTCCGCTTCTGATGTCATCGGTGAACAACAACGAGTTTTGGCAGCACCTGGCGCGCGCCTATGTGCAGATGGTGGTTTCTGGAAGCCGCACAGGAAATGCCGAATTTGACAAAATCTTTCACGGAACGGGCGCTCTCACCGATGGACAAAGCTTTCAGTCTGCGCTCGCGATGGCCAGTGTTCCGTCGATGGCATCTGGCGCCGGCGGCGAATGCATCAGTCGAGTCAATGACTGGGCCAAGTCGATCATCTTTGGAAACGGTGCCGTTTCGGTCAGGTTGCGCAATGCCCTTGTAGCTCGATCGGGCCTGAAGAGGCTTTTGAACGAAGGTTCATTGGAAGCTGCGTACAAGGGGCTGGCTTCTCCTGCAACAAGCATTGAAGCCATCGCCAAGGAAACTCTCAAACCCGCGTTCGGCAATGACGACGCCAAGGTCACAAGTTACCTCCGCTCGGGAGACGTGGCCAAGGGTGACCCAGGTTTCTACGCAACAGCGTCTCAGATTCTCCAGGAGTACGGCACATCGTTG
>JBDLRR010000348.1:0-4287 GCA_039799985.1 Pseudomonadota bacterium
CTGCGGTTTTTTGGTGACCCTTACGGGATTCGAACCCGTGTCGCCTCCGTGAAAGGGAGGTGTCCTAGGCCTCTAGACGAAAGGGCCGTCTTCAGCGAATCGGGGATTAGCCGAAGCGTTCCCATCTTGTCAAGCCCATTTAAAAAAAAATTGGATAGATACTTCAAAAACTTCGAACCACTGCGTTCTTCCGCCTCTGTCTGCCGGGTGCTATGCTCCCCTCGCCTCAATTTTGGCCAAGCCTTACTCAACGGAGACAAGCATATGATTCAAGATCTCAGCATGATGAAGCGAGTTTACGACAACATGTCGGAGCGTATTCAAACCGCCCGTGGCATTCTCAACCGTCCGCTCACGCTCACAGAAAAGATCCTTTATTCTCACTTGTCTCCATCCTCAGACAGCCTCAAAAAAGAGTCGGTCCAGAATTTTGGCCGTGGCAAGAACTACGTCGACTTCTACCCCGACCGCGTTGCCATGCAGGATGCAACAGCCCAGATGGCTCTTCTGCAGTTCATGTCGGCCGGAATTCCCAAAGTTGCCGTTCCCTCGACGGTTCACTGCGACCACCTGATTCAAGCGGAAAACGGCGCCAAGTCGGACCTGGCAGCCGCCAACAAAGACAATGCCGAAGTCTATGAATTCCTTTCGTCGGTTTCGCTCAAATACGGCATTGGTTTCTGGAAACCGGGCGCGGGCATCATTCACCAGGTCGTTCTTGAAAACTATGCATTCCCGGGTGGAATGATGATTGGCACCGACTCCCATACACCCAATGCGGGTGGACTCGGCATGTTGGCCATTGGCGTAGGTGGCGCAGATGCCGTCGACGTCATGGCAGGCATGGCTTGGGAATTGAAGTGGCCAAAACTCATCGGTGTAAAGCTGACAGGACAACTCAAAGGATGGACCTCACCCAAAGATGTGATCCTCAAGCTCGCAGGCATCCTGACAGTCAAAGGCGGTACTGGAGCCATTGTTGAATACTTCGGTCCCGGCTGCGGCTCGTTGTCATGCACTGGCAAAGGAACCATCTGCAACATGGGTGCAGAAATCGGTGCCACAACCTCGGTATTCCCGTTCGATTCACGCATGGCCGATTACCTCCGCTCGACAGGTCGCGACAGTGTTGCACAGATGGCCGAGAAAAATGCCGAGCTCTTGCGCGCAGATGTCGACGTGGAAAAGAATCCCGAGAAGTTTTTCGATCAGGTCATCGAAATCAACCTCGACACTCTCGAACCTCACATCAACGGCCCTTTCACACCTGACCGCGCATTCCCCATCAGCCAGTTCGCCAAGGCTGTCCAGGAAAACAAATGGCCTGAGAAACTCACGGTTGGTCTGATTGGTTCATGCACAAACTCTTCTTACGAAGACATCGATCGCGTTGCCACGATTGCAAAAGCTGCGTCTGCCATGGGCCTCAAAACCAAAGCCGAGTTCACAATCACTCCGGGTTCGGAGCAGGTTCGCGCAACCATCGAACGCGATGGTCAGCTGGCAGCACTGGAAGCGATTGGCGGAAAGGTTCTGGCAAACGCATGTGGACCCTGCATCGGCCAGTGGAAGCGCCACGACATCAAGGATGGTGAACCCAATTCGATCGTCACCTCGTTCAACCGCAACTTCACGGCACGCAACGATGGCAACCCACAAACTCACTCGTTCGTCGCCTCGCCCGAGACAGTTGTGGCATTGGCTCTGGCTGGCTCGCTGAGTTTCGACTTCACCAAAGACAGCCTTAAGAACGACAAGGGTGAAACGGTCAAACTGCAACCTCCCACGGGCCTCGATCTGCCGCCCAAGGGATTTGTTCCCGACCTCGCAGGCTTCGTCGCGCCTGCTGCCGACGGCGCGAAAGTCGCAGTGGCCATCAATCCTTCGTCTGATCGTCTGCAAGCTCTGAGCGCATTCGTGAAGCCAGACGTGACGCAAGACTTCAAAGACTTGGCATTGCTGCTCAAGGCCAAGGGCAAGTGCACCACTGACCACATTTCGGCCGCCGGCAAGTGGCTCAAATACCGTGGCCATCTCGACAATATCTCCAACAACCTGCTCATCACGGCTACCAACTCGTTCAACGACAAAATGGATTCAGTGTTGAACGTCAGCAAGAACACCTATGCCGGAGTTCCGCAGGTGGCCCGTGATCTCAAGGCGCAAAAAATTGGCTGGATTGTTGTCGGTGAAGAAAATTATGGTGAAGGCTCGTCACGTGAACACGCCGCAATGGAACCTCGCTTCCTGGGCGGACGTGCCATTGTCACAAAGAGCTTTGCCCGCATTCACGAGACCAACCTCAAGAAACAAGGCATGTTGCCACTGACGTTTGCCAATCCGGAAGACTACGCCAAGATTCGCGAAAACGATCGCTTCGATCTCGACGTCGAAAACCTCGCTCCCGGCCGCACGCTGACTTTGACAGTGAAACATGCTGATGGCAGCAAAGACGCCATAACGTTGAACCATACGTTCAACGACCAGCAAATTGGTTGGTTCAAGGCTGGAAGCGCACTCAACTTGATTGCAGCAAACCAGAAACGCTGAACCGCGGTTTCCTGAAATCCCCTGATTGGTAGAATCTTTTCCAATCAGGGGATTTGTTTTGCAGTGCCACTATTTCAGATTTGCGAATGCCATTGGAATGTCACGGTGACCTTGCAGCCGGCTGCGTGTCCAATCGACGTTCGCGCGCGGCAAACCTTTTCCGGGTTCAGCCAAAACAACATCCACATCTCGGGCATTATTGAGCACCGGAATGACCTGAACCTGTTTGGGTTGCAATGTTTTGCTGTCGAGCAGGACCCGGCCAATCATGTTGTCGGGGTTTGGAGCCACCTGGTTGTGCATGAAATTTCCGAGTCCATGAAAGACAACTCCGCTTCCGCCGGAATCGCGATCAATTATTTTGACCCCGGCCCAGGTGTGAGGCCCGGATGCAAAAACAATGTCGCCGGAAAATTCCCGAATAAAACGTTCAGACCAACTCTTGCCGCGCAGGAAAGCCGCACTCCCCTGCGAATGAACCGATAAAATCCGCAAATCACCACTCGCCGATTTCATCGCTCCCAGCAACGCTTGCGCACGTACTTCGCAAGCTGATTCAACGCACTCCCAGTCCTGAAAAGCAATGGAGCCAAAGACCACTTTCACCAGCCGACCTTTTACTGAAAAAGTCAAAATCGAAGGCGAACTCAGACCAGCAGAAGGACCTACACCATGCCAGAGCATTGCTTTTTGATGTGAGAAGTTTTTCATGAACGCAGCCGTTGCCACTGCTCCGGGAACAGCTTGTCCATCGGGATGTACTCCAGAGGAGCAGTCCTCGGAGTGATTGTTGGCCAAACCAAACAGATTGAAGCCGTGTTCAAACGCATCCTGAATCGCTTCGGGACGAGATAAAAAAGCGTAGTCGACATTATAATAAGAGTTACATTTGTTACCGACACTCGATTCCCAGTTGATAAAATTGAGGTCGCCTTTCAGGATACGGCGAGTTGGATCAAATTTTTCAAGCGCCTCTTTCATTCCCGAAGTCGGAGCAGTCGAGGCCCGCAAACCCGACCAGGCAGAGTCGCCAACTCCCCGGATATCGATGAAATCTTTACCCGCGTCCAGAGGTACCACTGGACGCACTGTCGCAGGAACGCCGACTCTCACACTGTAATCAGCGTCTTGTTCATTCACTGCCAAGGTTTCAGCTTCTTCGACAATCGAGGTTTTTTTCTTGCATGCCAAAGAAGAAACAAAAATTGCAGGAACAAGAAAAATCCAGCGTCTGCTAGCGATTGTCTTCATGGTGCTCCGCTCCAAAAAAAAAGCGAGTCGAGCCTATAATTACTCAGAGCTCAGTATATTCCGCACTGCTTCAGTTGCGAATAAAATCCCACGACTTTGTCAGCATACATCCGCGCGTATCCACTACCATTGTAGCGATACGCCAAGTCCCACAGGCTCCGCGAATATCCAGATTTATCTGCCAAGACACGGACTGAATAATTCAAGTTGGTAAGAATGTTGAATGTGATTCCTTCCCATCGTTTGTCGCTGCTCGACAGCATTCGACCGCGATCATCAATGGCAGTGATGATTTGACCAATCCCAATTCCGTTGCAAGTTTTTCCATGACACGAATCCGGAATGGAACCCATCTTGGTTTCCTGCTCAGTCTTTGCCATCAAAGCCAATGCAGGATGCACTCCATGATTGGACGCCCATTTTTTGAAAGTTTTGGCTGATGCAGATTCATTCTGCATGACAGTTTTGTCGAAACAACTCTTCAAA
>JBDLRR010000349.1:0-4373 GCA_039799985.1 Pseudomonadota bacterium
AACTGATCACAGCAGGAGATCAGATTCAAGTCATTTATTCGAACATGGGTATTCATCTGCCCGCAAGCTCTGGATTGCCTTTTGCCCAACGCAAAACCTGCAGCATTGCGATGAGCGTGCAGACGAGTCCCGGGATTTATCCAAAATCGATTCTCCAGACCCTGAACTATGGGGGATTCAAATCCGCCAATGCAACTGCTGCAATCGCTGGCCAGACAACTCTTTTTGGAATTCCTCTTGATCCATTCACCGTCGTTCTTGCGCGAGGAATAAAATTCGACGCACGGTCTGCAGAGTTGTCACTCTTGACACCCTTGTCAGGTGACTCATTGCGCGCGGTCGACTGGTGCTCTTCATCATTCAATCCCAACGGATTGATCACCCTCAGGACCGACGCACAGGGCGTTCGAGACAGCGACGCAGAAGATCTGCTCCTGGGGTCTGAACAATACGACATGAAATACTCATCAAGTTTTGTTTGGGAAAAATGTCCTTATCCGGCGCGGTGAACGGTTTGCAAGAACTCCGTAATAGCGAGTGGGCAATCGACAACTGGTTCATTAACGAATCTCTCAGCTCATCGAGAATGAATCCCTCGAGGAGCTATATCCAGCACCCTGAGACTCATGCGCTCGCAAGAATAAATCTGGGCTATCTGCAAAAATTCATCTTCAATATTCTCAATTGAAGTAACAAAGCGCCTTTATCGAAAGCGAAAAAAATCCATTTTTTGACGAACCAGAATGAATAAAACAGGCTACCATCAAAGCAGAAAGATAAATCCGGAATGGGGACTACGAAATGGAAAACGAAAACAACAAAATGGAATCAGATTCGCTACAGAAGAAAATTATCGCCTCAAAGGAGTCTTTGACTCTGGAGGATGTTGCCATCCAGGTGAATAAAATCCAGGAAAAAGGCTTATACACCGAAGATTACAACGCCTCAACTGGAATGGGTGGCCGGTTTATTCCAGGTCACTCGACGAGCAATGCACGTGTCAAAATCGGCATTTTTGTGCTCGTGTTAGTCCTCATTTGCACAGGATTACTTTTTATCAGGTAGACTCTTTAATTTTTCATTTCTCCGAAAAAAGAATTCACTTTTAAGAAAGCTGTAGCGCATTTTTGCTTCTTAAAAGCAACTGCCGGGAGCGGGCTGGTGCAAATGGAGGCGCCATTACGGGGAGACCCAATGCGCCCAGTGTTGTTGTGATGGTGGGTTGGTCAATCACAACGCCCGAAAGCTTCATGCGTTGAGGTAGCTGCAGATGGTAGACCTGAATCCTGCCCATCGGCCCCATGTTCGGTGTCAATGAGTGGAGTTTGTTTGCCTGCTAAATATCTACGGAGGGGTCGCAGGTTGTTTGGTCAACAAATGCAAGCTCGTGAGCTATTTGCTGGAATTTGGTTGATTCTCGGCCTGAAGTTCGGGTGCAAAGAGCATCCTGGTTTCACCGATGGCCATGCAAGTGAATTCGTCAGAACCCAGTTCCTTTTTCTTGACCGTGGAATCAAGGAGCTCACAGGGCTCATCGATTCCTTCATCCGTGAGCTGAAAAGTTCCAAAGTGCATGCCTACGCTTTTGCGGGATTTCACATCCCTGTGGAGCTCAACAGCATCAATCGGATCGATGTGTTGATCACGCACAAAATCCTGTGGCTTGAAAGCACCAATCGGAATGAACGCGAAATCCACTGGTCCGACGCGATCATGAATCTCTTTGAAGAGTTTTGGATGATAACCTGTGTCACCCACAAAGTAGAGAGTCTTGTCACGGACTTTCAGGTAAAATCCACCCCACAATCGAGTGTTTCGAACAAAGGGCACCCTCATCGACCAGTGCTGGGCAGGAACAAAGGTCACACTGACACCATCCCGGATGGAGTGATTCGCGTACCAATCAAGTTCAACAATTTTCTTGAAACCAGTTTCTTCAAGCAAGGGCTTTGAACCCAGTCCAGCGACAATGACGGGATCATCCCTTCTTGCGAAAAATTCCAATGACGGAAGATCCATGTGATCGAAATGATCGTGACTGACAAGAATCAAGTCAACCTTTGGAGTCTGCTCAAGTTTGAGCGCCGGTGGAGTGACACGCGTTGAAGAAAGCCACGAGGTGAAACCGATCCAATCAGAATAGACGGGATCAGTGACAACCCTGAGTCCCTCGAATTCGATAAGGAAAGTGGAATGTCCGATCCAGGTGATCGACGCTTCGGAACCATTCAAATTTCGGTTCACGACAGGCGTACGCGCCACGGGACGGGATTCGGGCCACTGGGCCGGACTGCGTGTAAAACGAAACTTCAAGGCATCCAAAAAGGATTTCATTGGGAAGGGATAAACATTCTCAAAAGTCTTGGCCTCAACTCTGGCCAACGACGGAATACCCAACTGTAACAGGACCAAAGAAGAAACAAGCAATCCCTGGATTCTCATATAGGAGCCTCGCCCGAGAGTTTCAAAAACCTTTAGAGACTATAGTTCAGTTCGCCTGTGGTTCAATTGGGGGGCGTCAAGAAGGACAAAATGGAAATCAGAGTCATCACGGATGACGAACCTTTCAGAAAAACGCCGGTGCTGAAGATTGACATTCTGAAATCTCAGGGCAACGATACCCCAAATTTATTCTTGAGGAGAACACATGAAGTCTTTGCGGCAATTGGTATTTGCATTCAAGTCTTTGTTCATTTCCGGCGTGGCCTTGGCCTCGCCATGCACCGATGGCAATCAAGGTCATCACCGCTTGCTCAAGTCTTGCAAAATCGCTCGCACAACCGACCTCGTCTTGGGAGGCGAGCTGCGGGATATCAATGTTTGTATGAGCATGATTGAAAAGAGCGGTGGACCTTGGGGTGGTGACATGATCCCATGGTATTTCAGCAATTTCAGCTACACCAACGCAGAAGGCAAAAGGGTCGAACATGAATTTTTCTCACCCAATGGCCGTCACAATTTCCGTTCATTGATCGACTACACCGTCATTGAGCTCGACGAATCCATGTTTTACATGGAAAGCCACAGAACAAAGTATCCTGCCAATGAGAAGCGGGGTAACATTGAGCTGCATGAAGTTTCCTTCGACCTCAATTCCGGAAATCTTAGATTTAATTACTCCAAACGCAACGGGGTGATGTCTGGCCGATGGGTCGAACAGGTGGCATTCGAAGCTGTTTGCCAGGACTGATTTCCAACAGCATCTGATTTTCATATACAAATATACGAATGAAAAAACCTGCAAATTTTTATATTTTTGCCGAGTTTTTTCGGATGCGGAAGGGGCCATCTTTTCGTCTGGCCCGCCGTGGTCGGCATCGTCCGAGATGGCTAGGCGTGCCATATAACATCGGTGTTTTTCGAGTTATTCGCGTTCATGAGATTCAATTCCAGTTTCGGCATGCACCGAATATCCACCCTCAGAAACACACGCAGTGCAGTTGGATTTAAAGTTCCATTCGGATGGTCAAAACGACGTTTGAACTTCAAACGCCTTATCGATTGGCCTGCGTTCGGGCCAAAGGCAATCTGGTGCGCGACCCTTGACGCCTGCGCTGAGGGATGAATATCTTAATACAGGATCGCATCAGCTACTGGGCAGCACGTTTGAGCTTCATGCACGCGAGCCTGCCGCCAGAAAAGGCACGGCTCGTAACGTACAGCCAATTTCCATTGCGATCGATTCCAATATTGTACTTACGCGATACGCTGAGGATTCCATTTCTCGCGGCTGTTAGTGCATTTAGTCTGTGGTGACTTGCAAACTTGCTCGAGTGAACAGTCTCTTCATAATCAACATCCATGTATTTATATTTAATCAACAAAACAAATCCGTTGCTGTCAGGGGTAATTTCAATTGAGCAATCGCTATTGTTAAAGCTTTTTCCAACCACACGTCCCTGATATTTTTTAAAGTGTCCAGGTGAAGCGGGGTAGCGACTAGGATCCAGCGGATTGTCAATCGACGAAATCGGTTGGCCGGTGTCAGCAGCATTTTTTTCTTGAATGCAGTAGTTTCCGGAATCAAGAACAACAGAGGAAATGCTGCGTTCATTCGGACCACGGTTGCATCGCACATTGTAGGTCCCGTCGTCGTTCTGAGTAATCACCCTGCCAATGTCATCACTCGCGTAGTGGTTATCATCCACGGGAGCCGGAATCTCTGAATATGGATCGTCAGTCGCGCCATTACCATTCAATTGCGACTCGGGGCCGAAAACGCCTTTCGTGCATGATGCCAAGAAAACACAAACACTCAGGTAACCCCAAAAAAATAATTTCATACGTTCTGACCTCAAAAAAAAACAAAAAAATGGTCACACAATCTATTCATTCCAAACGATTGAATTCATCAACTGTCGAATCTATTGACA
>JBDLRR010000350.1:0-4987 GCA_039799985.1 Pseudomonadota bacterium
TGAATGCTTTTGTCTTTCCTGCAGTGGCGGGCAAAGTGATCAACCAGAAAAGTCTTTGTTCCAGTCCATGATTTCGCCGCTCGGTTATTCGGAATTTTCCTTGGACCCTGACCAATCACTTCAGTGCAAGGTCAACAACTGACCAGGAAACATTCAATGCAGTCTGTTTCTTCCTGCACAATCATCTGAAAAAGCTCCCGAGCACTACCATAAGCTCCTAATTTCAATACCTAATTATAATTTCTGCCGTAAACAACACGATGCATTCAATCCGCATCATGGACCTTTGCTCACACGACATCTAGTAAACTCCCAGAATCCAAAGGAGGTTTGTGCCGATGACGGGTATCCTTTCCGAAAAATTCGATCGCGACCTTTCATCCGTGATGCAGTCTCTACAAGAGCTTCTCAGTGAACTGGCAATGCCAGAACTCGTGCCGTTCATCCCCTTCATAAATTCTGGCAAGAACGATGCCGAGCTTCCCCACAACTGGGTGCCATCCGATCCCAAAAACCTGATTCAACTCTTCTCACTTTCATTTCAACTCCTGAACATGGTTGAGGAGAATGTTGCGGTACAACATCGTCGTTCATTGCAGTGCAATGGCAAGCTCGAAACAGAAGCGGGTTTGTGGCCTTGGGCATTCAAACAACTGAAACAAAACGACTTTCATGAGAAAGAAATCCAATCTGTCATTCGTAAACTCGAGGTTGAACCTGTACTGACAGCGCATCCGACGGAATCAAAACGTGCCATCATTCTCGCCCATCATCGAGAATTCTATCTCCAACTCGTCAAGCGCGAAAATCAAATGTGGACGCCCATCGAGCAGGCATGGCAAAAAGAGGAATTGAAGGCGAGCCTCGAAACCTTGTGGCGCACGGCTGAAACCTTTGCCGAACGTCCTGACGTGTCGTACGAATTGCAAAACGTCATGTACTACCTCAAGAACGTTTTTCCAAAATTGCTACCATGGCTCGACAAGCGCTTCAAAACAGCTTGGCATGAATCCGGATTCACAAGCGATCTGAATCTGCTGGATGGAGACTTCCCCACATTTCGCCTCGGAACATGGGTCGGGGGAGACCGCGACGGTCATCCTTTCGTGAACTCACAGATAACCCATGATGCGCTTCATGACCTGCGCCTCAACGCTCTGATTGTTCTCCGTCATAGCTTGAACGAGCTCGCATCGAAATTGAGTATTGCCGACAAATCCAGTGGTGTTGCAGAAGAACTTTCGCACCGACTTTCTGAATGCAGGCTCAGGTTTCCTGAAGTCTATCTTCAGGCTCAAGGGCGAAGCCCCGGCGAATCACTCAGATGCTTCGTCCAAATCATGATCAACCGTCTACCCATCGAAGTGGTTCGCGAACACGCAACCCGACTGAAAGAAAACGAATGGAGTTATCGACGTCCTGCAGAGCTCAAAGAGGATCTCGAAATTCTAGTGAAATCATTGAGACGTATTGGCGCACAACGTTTAGTCGAAACCGAAGTTCATTCCGTGATTCGACTTCTCGATACCTATGGATTTCATAGCGCCCGTCTCGATGTCAGGCAGAATAGTCAATTTCACGAATCTGCACTGCAAGAGCTCCTCAAGATTTCAGGACTTCCTGGATTCAAAAGTTATGCCGAATGGACTCCAAAGCAGAAGTCTGAATTTTTCAAAGACGAATTGAAGAGCACACGTCCATTGACTCTGCGCAGTCAATCCTGGGAAGGAAAAGCCAAAGAAGTTATCGAGTGTCTTCAAGAAATGGCAAATTATCGCAAAAACTTCGGTGTTGAAGGGTTGGGTTCATACATCGTGAGCATGACCCGCTCTGTTGAGGATCTCTACACGGTCTTTATATTGGCACGAGAAGCTGGGCTCGCATTTGTTGAAAATGGTCAACTTGTATGTCCTGTTCCGGTGGTCCCTTTATTTGAAACCATCAATGACCTCATCGGAAGCTCTGCAATACTCGATCAATTTTTATCGCACGCGATGACCAAGGCAAGTCTCGAATTTCAAATGAAAGAAAACTGCAGAAAGCAACCCCAACAACAAATCATGTTGGGATACAGCGACAGTTGTAAAGACGGTGGAATCATGGCGAGCCAGTGGCACCTTTACCGGGCCCAAAGCGAACTTGAAAAGATTGCAGCCAAACACAACGTCGAGTTGTGCTTCTTTCACGGACGCGGGGGAACCGTCAGTCGAGGAGCGGGGCCACTGCATCGCTTTGTCCAGACCTTGCCACCCCGAGCACTGCAAGCTTCTTTCCGTATGACAGAACAAGGCGAAACAATTGCAAGAAAATATGCAAACCAAGCGACTGCCGTCTACAATCTGGAACTATTGCTTGCAGGAGTCACGACCGAATCGCTGTTGAGCCCGAAAAAGTCGGAGCTGCAACCCGATTTGGTTCAAATCCTGGATCAATTGGCAAAAACAAGTCTAGAAAAATATCGTGCTCTCATTACCCGCGATGATTTTATGGAGTTCTTCAGGGCAACAACTCCAATCGATGTGTTGGAGCATTATAATATTGGAAGCCGCCCATCAAAGCGCACAGGCCTTGCTTCGCTAGAAGATTTGCGGGCTATCCCATGGGTGTTCAGTTGGAATCAATCGCGATTTTATCTGCCCAGCTGGTACGGGGTCGGAACAGCTCTCTGTGAATTGAAGAAGAACTCAATTCAAAAATTCGACTTGCTGAAGAATCATATAACGGAGATTCCTCTCCTGAATTATGTTCTCCACAACGTCGAGACGACCGTCGCCTCAACCAATGAGCGGATCATGAGCTTGTATTCAGAGCTCAACAAAAACAAAGACACCCAAGAACTCTATATGAATTTGATCCTCTCTGAATTGAGGCTGACAAGATCCTCTCTCCACGAAATATATGGTTCATGCATAGAAGAAAGACGTCCTGGCGTGGCCAAGACAATCTTTCTCCGTGAACCCAGCCTCGAGTTCTTGCACAAAATCCAAATACACTATCTGCGTGAATGGCGAACTGCAGACCCTAAAAATCCGCAAAAAAAGGACAGGCTTCTCGAACAGATTTTTGCAACCATAAATGCAATTGCAGCAGGATTACGGAATACTGGCTAAACCAATCAAAAATTCAGCGTTAGCGGCTCATCAGTCGCTCAATTTCGGCCTTCAAAAGCCGATGTTGAGCGCTGTCTTCGTGCCAGTCGGAAAATCTGAGCAAATCCCCTTGTGGCAACAAGACAGTCCGCTTGGCAGTGTCCACTTCATACAGTTGACCTGAGGGTGTTACGACCGCAAATTTATCGTCCACGAAATGGGATGACATCAATTCAGAAACGGTGCGAAGTCGATTTGGCGAGATGCTTTTGAACAGTGATTGACTTTCAAGTGGCTCGCTCGAATCCGAGTTGCAACCCAATATATCGAGGGTCGTCGCAAACATGTCGGCATGAGATGTCGGCGAGTAAACCTGTCTCCTGAGCTTCTGTACCTTCGAGACTGTATCCAATTCAGCAAGAGGAGGAAAGACAAAAAGTGGAACACGAATCACATCCTGGGCAAAGCCATTGTTGAACTTTGCCTGTCCCGAAACATTTTGACCGTGATCTGAGGTATAAAACACCCATGCGTTTGGATGTTTGCTGCGCACAAGTTGCATCAACTGCCTGAAATAAGCATCCAATTGAACAAGCGTGTTGTCATAAGCGTTGACATCGTTCGCCGACAACTCGGGCAGAAACTTTTTGAACCTCGGATGTGAATGTTTCGAATACGGATAATGACTGCCATCCATATGTAGAGTTGCAAAAAACGGTTCCTCAACACTTTGCAAAAAGGGAATCACACCCCGATCAAAAACTTCCAAATCATCGGCGCCCATTGAAACGCCCGCCTTGCGATCGAAATCCGTGCCCGACTTATAAACATCAACATTTTCATTGATAATAATCTTGTCTTGATTTCCCCACCGCAATTCCTGTGCGCCTATAAACGCCGTTTTGAGTCCAGCCGCTTTTGCAAAATCAAAAATCGACGGTCGGGAAAAAATTCTGTCGCTGGAATCTGGCCCCTGCATGCCAAAAAACAAATAAGGCAACGAAATACGGGTGACCGTTCCAATGCTGACAACATCGCTGAATCGAACAAGCCGACCTCTTTGAAGTTCCTCAGACAAAAAATCGGTTGTTGGACGAGAATGACCGTAAATGCCAAGTCGAGAAGCGACGACAGATTCTCCAATAACCCAGATGACCGAAGGAGGCTGCTGGCGGGGACCGATCTCCCACCCGCAATTCAAACGACCGAGAGGGATTCGAGCACGGCTTTCAATTCCGGCACCTGCTGCCAAGCCACTGGCTGGAACCCTCACCAAATCAGCGAAAGCACTCGTTGCACTAAGAAGAGAATGTTGAACCACGGGCACCGAGAACCAGGCAAAGGTGGATACACCGACCGACACCAAGAACAAAAGCCCACCAGCCCAACTCTGAATTCGTGACGGCGGAGGTTGAGATTGAACCCTTGCCAAGAACATCCAAATCAACGCAATTCCCGGCGCAACTCTCAATATCGTTTGCAGGACCTGGATATTTTCAACCGACAGCTGCGCTGACATAGCAGGATTTTCAAACAAAAAACGAACGCTAAATGAAGAAACCGGTTTCTGGTAAACAAGAAAATGGTTGGTCTGGATAGCTAAAAAAATAAGTATTTCAAAAACATTTGCAGCAAACAGCCAACGTCGAAAAAACACGTTCTTTTGGAAAAGCGGAGCATGAAATGAGCGCGATACCAGAATTAAAAAGCCGTAGATGAAAAGCAACGACAAAATCTGATTCGCCCAATATCGCCATGTGACCAAATCTTCGGCACGAAATGTCGCGAGACGAATTGTGAACTGATCAACGAACAGCAAAAGGAACGCAAAAATTGCAATCCCCCAACGTTCAATACTCAATTTGTTCGAAATCCAGGAGGACCCCTGCACAGTTCCC
>JBDLRR010000351.1:0-21425 GCA_039799985.1 Pseudomonadota bacterium
GCGGGCTTCAAATTTAAGCCAGTACCAACCAGGAGCGTTTAAGTTGAAATTTCCAGAAACTTCTTGCCAGCCAGGATCCGTATCTGCTGGAGGATTTTCAGGTTCGCTTGCACCGACAAAGAACATCTTTCCCGACAGAGGCAACGTCTGATCTGCAGGGTTGAAGATGTTTGCCTGCGCCATGATTGAAAATGTGAAGCTTATCAGCAATGCAAGAAGTCTTAACATCAGATGAATCCCCAGACTCATTACGACAAATCAGGCTATTCCTAATGTCGGTCGCATTTCGGTTGACCACGATGCGCAAATTGCCCAGTCGTCATGTCGCCTGTTGGGCAACCGCCAACTTATCTTGGGTCTTTAATGCTGGGATAATGTTTGATTTAGTCAGGAAATACCGAGCCCCGCCAACTCTCGGAAAAATCCGTTCAGCGGCTGTTTGGTGGAAACCCGCGCACGGTTGACGACGAGGGCCAGTTTGATTCAGCCTGGCCACTCTTAAAATGAAACTCCCTTGGTCACCGTTTTGATGTTCACGATGCTTCCATCTTCATACTGAACCCAGCAATGAGAGCGTTCAGCGATGATCTTGGAAGCTCGACAGACTTCCAGCTCCTTTCCGAGGGTGACATATTCACCCGTTCTTCTGAGCTCGCGGTCTATTTCTGCACTGAATTGCGCTTCGGTCTTGCCGGCACTTGGGACGTAATTGAGTGGATTGAGTCCTTCCGAATTGATTCGCACCAGGGTCACGCCCTGCAACACCTCATGAATGACCCAGACAAATGTTTTCGTGTTCATTGCGCAGTCCAGGTATGGATTTGTCGAAAGTGTTTTCAACGTTTCCCCGTTTTGTCCGATTCGCTGGAGCGTTGGCAAGTTCTTGATGCGCTGGAAATAAGGTTGAACCCTTGCCGGTGCTTCGGCTGCTGTTGTCGCTTTCAGCACAGAGAGAGCCTCGCCGACGGTCAGGTAGAACCGTCCAACAAATTTCGCGCCCTGTTGGCGATTCAGGTCCGAAAGCGTTGGGTAGGTAAAAGTGAGAAAAGGTAAACATTTGCCTGCAGCATCGCATGCGAAAGACGGGATCGCTGACGACGGTGATCCAGCTGGAATTTGTACTCTCAAGAAACTGCGGATTCCATATTCGTCGACCTCGAAGTGACCCGAGGTTGTCACTGTGGGGTTGGCAACGCTCTTTATAACTGGACGGTCACCAACGATACTTGCCCCACCGCAAGATTGCCACGTGCAGTCGAAGTTTTGCCCTGTCAGGCCAGGGCTTTCTTGCAGTACAACGTAACATTGGTTTTTGATGTGCTCACGCACGGACGCATCGCATCTGTCGAGTATTTTTCGCCGAACATTGCAATTCGGAGTGCTGGCGCTGTCGAAAATTGTCGCTGATACAGAGTTTATTGACCCAGCGTGAACCTGGGTCGCTGTGAGCAGCGTCAATCCGATGGTTGAATACAGAATACGCGGTGCCACTCGCCACCTCCAAAAATCTTCAGTTTGTGAAATCTCTTTTCGAATTAGGCAACAGGTCAAACTCAAGTAGAGGAACGCCGTCGCGCGAGCACTGGACCCGAATTTGGAACGGAATCTCGGTGAACGAACTCAGCAGCTTCATGCATCCGTTGAACTCCAGGTCTGTCATGCCGCTGCGGCTGACATCATTCATTGCGTTAAAACTTTGGGTGACCACTCGACGATTCGCAACAGTGAACTGTCTTGTGTAGGTTTTGCCAAAGCTCTTGTAGAAACTCCTGACAGGATTCGCTTCGACCGGTAAACTCATGGAAGCCATCGGTTGGATCATCGTGTTTGCATCGATCCGGATGTCTCCGTTTCTGTTGGTTAGAACTGCCGCTTTTGTCACTTCAACCCATTGCGAAACTTTCGCCACGAGTTTGTTGACGGTGGCTTCCGGGTAGACCTGGACCCAATTTTCCTTGAATTGTTGTTCCAGAACCCTGTGAACGATAATTGTCGGCTGAAGACCTGCACCCAAACCGGTCATCCTGCGAACGATGCCACTCGACATTCCACCAGCGGATCCATTTGGGTTGTTCCAGTACTCACGTATGACGACCCCGGAGACACATCGGAAGCCTGTTGCGCTGTGGCTGGGCCCATCTGACTCGAAAACGGGAAGTCCAGAGTCTCCCGACGCAACACCCGCATTCATTCTGTATTCCGAGAAGGAATAAATTTCGTTGTTGGAGGTGTTTGCCATTGGTCCGGGAATCGAACCTGCAGAAATCTTGCCTGCTGCGCTCAAATGGTCGAACTTTGTGCTTGCACCAAGTTCTATGCTGCTGTTGGCGACCATGTTCAACAACGACGGATTTGCATTCCATGGAGTCGGCAATGTCGGGTTGCCAAAGATATGATGCGAAATAAGAACAGGTGTCTTGAAAAGACCGTTCATCGGGTCAACAAACGGACCAACGAGCACTTTACCTCGCACCCCACCAGACACAGGCGCAGAGCTTTCGTCAGCTGTTGTTGCACAAATTGGCATTGTCGAAGATTGGACTTCCGCCGCGGTGACATTTTCTTGCACGAGAAATTTGGTCACATCTCCCGCACCCAATCGCTGGACTCTTTGTGGTGAGACCACCTTTGCAATTGTGGAGTCTTCTATTCGGTACAAGCGGAATATATCTGTCCAATAAATATTTATCGCACTTCCGGGCTGCAGATACGGCTGGAATCTGTATACTTTCAGGCTTCGTGCCTTCTCGGGTCCTGACACTCTCATCCCGAACGGAGAATTTTCGACAAAGCAGTGCGATGCAGTCAAAATCCAGATTCGCCAAATTCCCGCTGCGTCTTGTTCAGCGGTTCTGGTGCCGACACATCGCTGTTTCGTGACCGTGTCTTCAATGACGACTATCGAAGAATAAGCCTTGTCCAGCGAAACTGGCCTGACGTGTGGCGCGCGTGGGCTTCCGTCGGGGTTGGAATAATACCAGGAGTTTCTGACAATATCGCTGAACAGAACCTGGCCGTTGGTCAAACCCAAGCCCGGGCCATCTGTACCGGACTTCTTTCCGATTGCAGAGCTTTCCGGAATTGCCAAGTTTTCGTTGCTCCCGCATGCCGAAACCAGCGATAATGAAAACAGGATTCCGAGTTTTCGCCGCCTGCAACTCTGTGTCATAGCGCCACCTCACGCCGATCGATTCGTCGTGAGGCGCTGGAACTTGAGTGGAACATATAAATGTTTGATTATATTATGGTTAAAGTGTTCTGGAAGCGAGGCTTCAAACAACGCATCACATTGTATGTCTGTGACACAAATCGGTGTCTCCTTTCCAGCCTGCACGTAACACCTTGCCTGCAGGTGAAATGACGAAAGTGATTTTGCAATTGGAGCTGTAGGGCAAGTTGACAAGAGTTGTAACGGATGTGGTTATTGGAATCATGCCACTCTCATCTGCAGAATACTGAAAAACTCTCGTTGAATTTTTGTTGACATGAGTTTGATGTGGAGGTCCCCAATGGCTCACCAACTCATCCACATCTGCACCAATCCAGGCATTGACGTTGTTTGAAACATCCGCCTTTGAGACGCAGCCGGTGTGCGCAAAAGTTGAGGCAAGGATCAAAAACATCGCAAAAAGTTTTTTGGAATGCATCAAGTCCTCGTCAGTGGAGTGTGCTTTCTTGTTTCTGAAAAAAATTAAAACGCTACCTCTTTATCGGCATTTGTCGTCATGCACTGAAGAAAACTCTAATTACCAATTAAAAAGTGGGGGGTTATCGCACAAGCGATGAGCTCAATATCAGGGGTGTCGGCTGACTCCTATCCAAGGGACTCAATGTGTTTTTCATGGCAATCAGGGGCGAGCAGTCTTACTTTTGAATTTGAACAGGGACGAGCTGAAATCAGGATTGTCGACCGCAAAAATAATATTTTATGCCCTGTAAACCTGCTCCTGCCCAAAGGCCTCGAGCTCAATCCCAGGTGGCTGCTCGACAACTTGTGTGTGCACCAAATCATCAAGGGTCAGAGGGCCCGGCACTTTCGGAAACGGCCAGGTAGAGTGTGCGTGTTGCCAACAAACCGTCGGCCCACAGTTCAGCTGTCAGCTTCTCCCAACCCGTGTCGGAATCGCTGGCAAATTCAACCGAATATTGACCCTCTGTGAGGCGTTCGTTTTGCCTCCGGAAGATTTTTGACGGCTGTGACCAACGCACCTCCGTGCGTGGAAAACGACGCAGGAATTCTGCATTCACCTTGAGTTGAAGTCGCAACGGCGTGTCTCGTTTGAGCCGGTAGCGTTGAAGCCTTGAAGGTGGATAATTGTCCGGAACGAACTCTGCCTCTGGAGCGTTGAGTCCAAAACACGAATCTGTGAGTCCAAAAAAATCTCGGACTGCCTCAAGGGAAAAACGTCCCTTTTGCAAAAACTGTGCGAGTCTTTCGAGACTCACCTGCGTTCCCAACAGGGCAGATGCCAAGGCGTTGCCTTTTGCATGCTCACCGGATTGCAAACTGAAGCAGGCCGAAGTCCGGTATTTACGGACAAAGGCTTGACCCACATAAAAATTCTCGCCGAAATTTTCATCCGGTGCGAGCGCGTGGGCAAAGACGTCCGCAAATGCTTCGTGCAGCGCGACATGCTCACCCGATTTCAAAAATCCGCCGTCGCACCACTGAGGCCTGCTGCGACAAAGCAACGCATGAAACATCTCATGATGGATCACGTCGATTGAGCTTGTGCCATGGGCAACAGTGTTGGTGTTGTTGCAAAAAACAACTTTTTTGCTTTCAAACTGATACCCTGTGCGCAGACAGCTTTCGCCTCCGACGGCAATCTCTACAGCATCACCCTTTTCAGCGAATGTGGATTCGAACCGCTGCACAGCTTCGGAAAGACTGAGCCGCAACATCGGTTCATCAATTTTTCCGGCCGCATCCGGACTCACATTCAAACGAAACGCCAGTGCTGCGGAGCTGTTGCTGACCGCAGGATTCTTGGGCGTGTTGTAGAAACGAGGGATACAGGCAGAGAGCACACAAAACAGTGCAATGAATTTCAACAGCAATGAAAGACGGTGGTTCACCTGGGACTTCCTCCGAAACCAGTGTACCCGAGACAATGGCCAGAACCATGAGTTTTCCATCAATGCAAATTCTGCATGCTCACCACAAGGTGTAAACCCTCTCGAGCTGATCGGGTGGGGCGCCGGGAAGATTTTTCTGGTTCACCGCAGGCAGAACCTCGGTGACCAGCACCGACGGGTTGGGTCCATTTTCTTGCACCCACCCGCGCACACACACACAACAGATGTGTTTGTCATCCATTCCTTGTAGCGTGCATGGGTATCGGGCCGCACGACAAGATTGAGCGTGCCGGTTTCGTCTTCGAGGGTGATGAACAGCTTGCCTTTGGCGGTGCCGGGCATTTGTCGCACCATGATCAATCCGGCAACCACCACCTGGGTTTTGTGTCGCTTCTTTCTCAGTGCCATTGCGGGTGTCACGTTCTCGACCGGAAATGCATACGGCCAGCCGATGTTGCGCCGATTCGAGTATGGGGCACTTACCATTAATTTTGCACATTCAAGCGCAGCTCCGCGGTTATCTACCTCCTTTCGTGGACACTGCGAGCTACCGCACACATTTCACAGCAGTCGAGTCCAATGATAGGCCTGCCGAACAGCATGCGGTGTCTCTCAGATGCTCAGCTTGTTTGCTTGGTTACATTGATTTTAGTATGTTTGGCTCCCATGCCCCCTTAAGCTGTGTAGAACCTATTGGACGGAGACAATCTCTTGCGGATAAAGATGTTCAGACCAAGTTCCAAGTTCTTTCCGGCGACTTTTACAATATTTATCGTCTCAATTTCGGCCTGCCAATCTCGATTATACAATTCAGAAGTGGAATCCGCACGGAGTTCTGTTTTGGTTCCAAAGAGACCTCTTGGAAAAGAAGCAGACGATCTGTACCGAGAACCAAACGAGGAGGCCAATATAAAAACTATCACCGACATCAATGTGTCGATGATAAGCACGAACCAGAAAAGAGATAAAACGACTTTGCCGATGAGAAGTGTACATACGAAAGGTCACGCTTGCGTGCGCGGCGTGTTCGAGGTGGATCCTGCTTTGCCAGCGAGTTACTCCGTCGGAGTCTTTCAGCCCGGTGCGCGTTATGGGGTGTGGGCACGGCTTTCGAATGGTGCGCCCGGAGTAGGTTCGGACACTTCTCCCAGTTCGAGAGGTCTGGCTTTTAAACTTGTCGATGTTGAGTCCGTCCTTGCCGCTTTCCCCGATGTTCCTGCAAGCGAGAAACTCCCTCTCCTTCCGGAAAGGCCAGCACTTGGGCAGGATTTTTTATTTCTCAATGCGCCCCATTTCTTGGTGAGCAATCTGGAATCGTACATAAGGGTAAACGCCGCAATAGAGCATCAGAAAGCTCTAACTGCGTTCTTTAATGCGGATCCAAAGGACCCAGTATTTAAGCCTCAAGAGGCGGTAAATCTTGCAAAGATCACTCTTCAGCGCATTTCAAATCTTCTTTCGATAAGTTGGTTCGGACAGCTACCCTATAAATGGCGTGACACTGCATTCAAGTACCGCATCGACCGTTGCGACCGGAAGGATTCAAATCCGAACAAAAGAGTTGTCGCTCGTGGACCAAATCAATTAGGCGAAGCAGTCGAAGCAGTACTTTTGGATTCTGATGTTTGCTACTCCTTCTCTGTCATTCTTCAGTACGACGATGCCATCCAGCCCATTCGGGATTCGACTGTCGAGTGGCTCTCCGATGACAGTTCAATTGCTTTAAAGCGGAAACTTGCCAATCGTCAGGAAGTCGCAAGACTGACCTTCCCGAAACAGGACGTGACAGAAAGTTCAATCGCCGAATTCTGTGAGGGTGTCAGTTTCAACCCCTGGAACGGCATCGCAGCTCATGAACCGCTCGGGTCCATGGGGCGCGTTCGTAAATCTTCCTATCTCGCAAGCACGAAAACACGCCGCGCGAATGTGCAGCCCGTGGTGCTCGACAAGACACTTCGCCAGATGCTCTCTTCCGTCAATGCATACGGAACAAAGCGCTGACTGGATTCTTTTTACCCCGGGGAACGTGTCAATGATTTGAGACAACGCAAGATCAAGATTTAAACTGACCTGTCATCCCTCGTTCCTCTATTTTGGGTTTGTTTATCCACACAACCTCGGTTGCCGAATAGGCACTTGGCGTTCCCTTCTCAAAGCGGCTTGAAGTTCTCAGATACGCATCAGCCAGAACAGAATCTCGGTTCTGTTTCTTCCCGATATGTGAGCACGTATGAACGTCATTTGGTGTATAATACCCTATCCGAGAATGCCTGTGCTCTTCGTTGTACCATTTGACATACTTGCTCATGTAGATTCGGGCCTCTTGCAAAGAGCCAGATCTGCCTGGAAAAGTGGGAGCAATTTTTTGAGTATGGCATGACCAATCCCATTCCTGCGGGTGCAGGTTTCCAAACCCTTCCACCAGACGTGCTCGATTTGATTTGCAAGGCGAACGCAGGGGTTTTGAATCTCAACCTCTACTGAATGTTTGTCAGCTCGTTTTGAATCTGTATTTATCCTCTCTTTTTGCTTCGTTCTTTTCGCTCACCAAAGCGTGTAATCCCTCTCGAGCTGATCGGGTGGGGCGCCGGGAAGGTTTTTCTGGTTCACCGCAGGCAGAACCTCGGTGACCAGCACCGACGGGTTGGGTCCATTTTCCTGCACCCACCCGCGCACACATAACAAGGATGTGTTTGTCATCCATTCCTTGTAGCGTGCATGGGTGTCGGGCCGCACGACAAGATTGAGCGTGCCGGTTTCGTCTTCGAGGGTGATGAACAGCATGCCTTTGGCGGTGCCGGGCATTTGCCGCACCATGATCAATCCGGCAACCACCACCTGGGTTTTGTGTCGCTTCTTTTTCAGTGCCATTGCGGGTGTCACGTTCTCGACCGGAAATGCATACGGCCAGCCAATGTTGCGCAGCAGCAGCATCGGGTGTGGACCAAACGTGCTCTCGCTGCTCGCAAAGTCGTCCTGCATGTTGTCCCATGCTTCGTGGAGCGTGGGTTTTTCGGGGAAGAGCACATGGTCAACATCCGGCATGAGTGCCGACGGACGGGCAATGAGCAGCCACAGGATGTTGCGCCGGTTGGAGTCGTAAAGTGCAAAGCAATTGGCTTGGGCAAGCAGGATCTTTTCGTGCGCATAAAAACAATCACACAGAGCAATGACGTCGTGCAGGTCGAGCAGGCTGCCGACGTTTTCGCCAGGCGAATTGCTGTGTGATGACGACATCGCATTGTTGCCGGCCTGTTTGCGGCTGCGGAGCAGATCCTGCCGTTGGGCAACAAACTCGCGCGCGCGTTCTTCGCTGATCCCACGTAAAAAACGGAGCCCGAGTTGCAGGCTGCCGCGGCGGGTGACGTAGTGATCCCAACCCGATCGCAGGATGCATGGCGGATGAACCTCGAGCCCGTTGTGTT
This sequence comes from Pseudomonadota bacterium, assembly GCA_039799985.1. Lineage (GTDB taxonomy): Bacteria > Bdellovibrionota_B > Oligoflexia > Silvanigrellales > Silvanigrellaceae > RFOM01. The sequence goes on from JBDLRR010000351.1 coordinate 8,505, forward strand.
GTGCTTCCTGGATGAGGCTGTGGGGGCTGTAGAACCCGAGCGGTTGCGAGTTGAGCAGTCCGGCGAGAAAATAAATTGGGTGATGCGCCTTGAGCCAACACGAGGCATAGGCGAGATGGGCAAAGCTGGTGGCGTGTGATTCCGGAAAACCGTATTGCGAGAAGCCTTCGATCTGTTTGTAGATGAGGTCGGCAAAGTCATCAGGAATGCCGTTTTGTTTCATGCCCGTTCGGAGCTTCTCCTCGAATTTTGAAATTTGTCCGGTGAATTTCCAGGCTCCCATGGCGCGTCGCAGTTCATCGGCCTCGCCACCGGAAAAATTCCCCACCGCCATGGCAATGCGCATGACCTGCTCCTGAAAGACAGGCACTCCGAGTGTGCGGTGGAGGATTTGCTTCAGAGTGGGGTGTGCATAGGTGATTTTCTCGCGACCTTGTTTTCTGCGGACAAACGTTGGCACGATTCCCGAAACAATCGGGCCTGGGCGAACGATGCCGACCTGGATGACGATGTCATAAAAAGTGCGTGGTTTGACCTTGGGCAGCATCGACATTTGCGCCCGGCTTTCGATTTGAAAAACACCCGTGGTGCGGGCTTCGCAGATCATGTCGTAGGTTTTGGGGCATTCGGCGGGAATGCTGTCGAGCCGGATGGGAACGAGTGTGCCTGGCAGGCAAACGCGATGGCGTGCGAGTTCGGCAAACGTCTTGCGCAAGGCTGTGAGCATACCCAGCGCAAGCACATCGATTTTGAACAAGCCCAGGGCTTCGATGTCATCCTTGCACCACTGCACCACGCTGCGGCCAGGCATGGTGGCGGGTTCGACCGGACTTAAAAAATGCAGCGGTTCGTGGCTGATGACAAATCCACCCGAGTGGATTCCCAGGTGGCGAGGGAAACCTTTGATTTCGTCGATGAAGTGTTGCCACCGTGCGGTGAATTCGGGTGACTGTTGTTCGTCGAGTTCTTCGTCCGAAAGTCCAAGTGCCTTGCCGACAAAGCGCGTTGCACCTCGCCTGCGGAAGGTGATCACATTGGCCACCATGGCGGCATGTCCGCGGCCGTAATGTTCATAGATGTATTGAATGACTTCCTCACGTCTTTCGTGTTCGAAGTCGACGTCGATGTCGGGAGGTTCGCCACGTTCACGGCTGATGAAGCGTTCAAACAGGACGTCCGACACCATCGGGTCAACCGCAGTGATTCCCAGCAAAAAACAGATCGCCGAATTTGCCGATGAACCACGCCCTTGGCAGAGGATGTTTCGCTCGCGGGCAAAACGGACGATGTCCCAGACGGTGAGAAAGTAGTCGGCGAATTTCAATTCGCGCACCAGCCGCATTTCCTTGTCGACGAGTTCGAGTATCCGTTGTGGTGGTTGCATGTTGTAGCGTGAATCGAGAGCTTGATGAACAAGGAACTCCAGGAAGGTTTCCGCAGTGTGTCCGGCCGGAATGAATTTCGACGGATATTGGTATTTGAGTTCATCGAGCGAGAACTGGAAAAAGCCGGCGAGTGCGCGATTGTTTGCCAACGCGTCGGTGATTTCGGGGACCCGCGGGAATTCGAGTTCAAATTGTTGTGCGCAGGGAATGCTGCGGCGGCTGTTTTGGAAGCATGCCCAGTCGATGCTTTCAAGCGGACGATTGAGCCGAATGGCTGTGAGGACGTCGTGCAATTCCTTGCGCTCGGGTGAATGAAAAAAGACGTCGGGAGTTGCCACCAGCGGAATGCCAAAGCGCCTGTGACACTGCAGGTGATTGGCAAAAGCCTGCCGCTCGAATGGCGTGCTGGGAGGCGTGAGTGCCATGAAAAAACGACCCGCATAGCGCTGGGCAAGCTTCTGGACCACCTCTGCCCATGCTTCGAAATCCTTCTTTTGCCGCGGCGAAAACAGTTGCTGCACGCCGCGCATGGGCCAGATGAGCACAACGTCTTCTGGCCATGGGATGTCGGCATCCGCAAGGTCGAGTGCTGAGGCAATTTTTCCATTCCGGTGGGCGTAGCTCAGAAGTCTGCACAAGCCAGCGTACGCATTTTTGCTTGTTGCCAACACTGCAACCCGGTTTTGCAGAAACACAGGTGCGTTCTGTTGCGGAGCATTCCAGATGTCGCGTGCAGGCGCATCTGTCATCAGCGCAGCAGGAATCGGGCAATCGACAAGGACTTCGGCGCCATAAAAAAGATTCAGCGGATGTGGATTTTTCCTGCCGGCCAGATGGGTGCGAACAACGCCATACACACCATCGAAATCGGCGACAGCCATGCCCAGCCAACCTTGTTCACAGGCTGCTGTGACCAATTCGTTTGGCCAAGATGAGCCTTGCAGAAAAGAAAAATTGGAGTGGGCAAGCCAGACGTGCATGGGATGATCACGTTCCACTCGCTGGCACGGGCGCAGTTGCAGATGGAAAATTCATCAGAAGAACCTCCCGTGCGTTGAATTTGTCGGAGGATCAAAAAAGCCTTTCAGAACAAAAGAGGTGTCGTGGGGCTGGCATCCCGATTCGCAGGCCAACAGCAGCGCCGGAGCGGGGGGATGGTGCAGTGCATAGAGGTCTTCGTTGGCCAGTGTTTCCAGATATTCCAGATGGTGTGCAGACGCCTCTGGATTTGAAAACAGTTCCTGCAGTGAAAATGGGATGGGTTCACGGACCAGGTGCAGCGGGCGTTCCTGCAGTGCATAACGAAACAGGCAAGATGGTTTGGCATCGTTTTTTTTGTCGTGCCTGGATTTGCCAATCGCATCGACCGTGGCCAACAGATCGGGGTTCATGTTCTGTGGTTTTGCATCGGTGCAAAAATTGGCCTGCAGTTGAACCTGGTATGCCTCGCCAGCCTGTTTGAGCTCGAGGTTCTGGATGACTCTTTCGAACGGCAGTGAGGCACGCTGTGTGTGAAGTTCGCTTTTGCCATGGGTGCTGCAGGGTGTGAGGCGGAGCGGCTCGATTGTGAGTTTGTAGATTTGGAATGCCTTGAAATAGAACGACGGCTCGTCGGGATGTTGAAACTCTTGTCCTTTGTGCGGCAATTTTGCGCCGATGTTTTGCAGGATGAGTGCGCTTGTTTTGTTGAACTCCAGGATTGGCTCATTGAGCAGACAGGTGTGTTGAATCTTGAGGTTGTTTTCCAGTTCGAGCGTGACCCGAAAATCGCGGATGCCAAAGCGTTGCTCAAGACTGTTGAAGTGCTCGAGGCGTTGAAGAAGTTTGCGCAGGCAGCTTTCGAGCATGGGCATGAGCACGGCCAGGGGCCAGACCGGTTCGCTGGCAAAATCGTCGGTGTCGAAGTTGGTGGTCAGAAAATCCTGTGCACACAGATCCTGAGGCAAGTCGCGGAACACGGTGCCCAGTGAAACTTCTGGTCGTTTCCACATCTCCCAGAAAACCACTGCCCAGGGGCCGAATCGGCGGCTGATGTCTTCGTGTGTGAGGTCTTCTGGAAAATGCAGTGGACTGGCAAAGCGCATGCTCACAGCTGCTTCTGAAAGTTGCCGGACGCTGCGCACCAGTTCGGTTTGTTCAGAGCTTTTGAGTTGCAACAGACCTGCGAACAACAGGCAGGCTTCCCGCCATTGCGGCCAATCCAGCTGGCCGAGGTGCTGGCGGAACAGAAGATTGTTTTCGTTGGCGATGGCGAATTCGAGTTCGGAGTGGGTTGCACCAAAATGCAGACCCGCAAACAGGTGATGCGTGAGAAGGAGTCGCGGTCGCGCCGCCGGCGCCAGGTGTTGAACCTGAGCATGATAGACACGGGCCAGGGTGTCCCAGGACCCGAAGTACCGGAGGGTGTGTTGGAGGGAAACGAGCAGCAGGGTGAGGTGGGGACGGAGGACGTGCTCCGACAACGCCTGTGCCAACGTGCGCGCCGCGAAAAGTGAATCGGAATCGAGATTGGGCAAAAAAATATAACCCCACACGGGTGTGGCGGTTCCGTGTGTGACAGGAACCCGTGAGCGTGTTGTGGGTTTCAGCCGTCGCTGTTCAAACAACGAGTTGAAAATGCCATGAGAAGAACGGTGACTTTTCATCGCCGTGCTCCTGTGCGTTCGTCAATCAGAATGAAAAGACGTTCGCGCGGCCGGTTTTCGAGCATGGCTGCGGGTTCGGGCTTGAGCGGGTTGTGTGAATCCGGTTTGAGCCAGCGCTGTGCGCGCTTGAGGATGACCGGCGTGGCTGGCACTTCTGCCACGATGGCATCGAATTGGGGTTCGCAACACAGCGCATCGACGCTCTGCTGGGGATGGTTGGTTTCCAAAAAGAGTGTGTGCGTCAGTGAGAGTTCGAACGACTCCAGAACTCGTTTGTTGAATTCGACGCAGTTGTTGACGGGCGACAGCCAAGCCAGGTTGAGCAACAGATTGGGATCGCGTTCTTGCCTGCGCAGGTTGTTTTGGTGCTGACGCAAAAGTTCCAGGGTTTGGGCGTAGGGTTTGAAGCTGAGTGTCCGCAACAGGCGGCCAAACATCGGTGCACACTGGGCAAGGGGCATACTTTTGAGCAGAACCAGCCCACTGGATGTCGGGTGAACGGCAGACGCCAGCATGGTGGACGAACCCAACAAAGAAGCACCATTTTTTCCGCGCGTAGACCAGACGGATGTTGAGTGGCTTGTCCGGGCGTTTGCCTCTGTCGGATAAGCCAACCTGGCGGGACTTGTGTTATTTTCGTTCATCATGTATCACTTCCCTCAGGAAATCGCTTGGTTGCTCCAGACCCCGAAGAACGCAACCGTTCTTCACTGTATGGGATACAGATGTATGGTACAGCTCACAGACCTGCAAGGCAAGGTGGTCGCCTATATTTTGGAATGTCTCGATAAAACGGGCATGCCGCCCACGTTGCGCGAGATTGCCGCACACTTTGGTTGGAAGGCTGTGGGCAGCGCTCAAGATGTGGTGACTGTTCTGCGCAAAAAAGGCTTTCTGCAGGCCCCTCTTCCTGGAAAATCCAGACAACTCGTTCCAACTCCGGAAGCGTTGAGTTGGTGGTCTGCACATGGTGGACAACCTTCAGCGTCGCCGGCATTCAAGAGTCCCGTCTTGAGTGCTGCACGCAGCGCAATTGCAAGTTCCAATGCGGGCGTAACAAATTTGCTTCGCAACCCGCAGGAAAATGAAGCCGCCATGAACTGTTTGTTTGTGCCTGTGGTGGGTCTTGTTCAGGCGGGTGAACCTGTTGAAGCCATCGAACACGCCACTGCAACAGTTCCGTTTCTCAACGTGCAACGCAAGTCGCAGAGCAGCACTTTGTTTGCCGTGACCGTGGAAGGCTACAGCATGATGAATGTCGGTTTTCTGCCTGGCGACTTTCTGCTGATCGAATCTGCCGCGACCGCCCGCAATGGTGACATTGTCGTTGCCGCAGTTGGAGATCACGAAGTGACGGTTAAGCGTTTCGCCATGCGCGGTTCGCAGCTTTATCGGCATGCACATGAACAATTGATGCACGGTTCGAAGATGAACTCAGACACTCTCCCGCCTGCGTTGTTGGTTCCCGAGAACAAGGATTTTGATCCGATTCCCTTTGGCAAGGACTCCGATAAAATTATTGGCGTCGTGCGATCGCTCTATCGCCAAGACGTAAATTGAAGCACGGAGGATCTAAGGATGAATTGGATGACATCTGTTGTTGCACTCAGTTCTGTTGCTGTTGCATCGGGTGCTGCTGCCAACGTGAAAGGCCGAGCAGTCCCATATTCCCTCGATAAGATGGAATTCGAAGGCTACCTTGTTGAGGGCGGCAAAAAAGGAAATGTGTTGGTGGTGCACGACTGGATGGGACTCACCGACAAAACCCGTGCAAAAGCCGATGCGGTGGCAGCTTTGGGCTACACAGTGTTTGCCGTGGATGTTTTCGGGAAGAATGTGCGACCCAAAACCCCCGACGAAGCGCGCGCCAATTCAGGCCAATATTATAAAGACCGCGGGCTGCTGCGCGAGCGATTGAAAGCCGGCTTGGCTCAGTTGGTGAAGATTGCACCCAACAAAAACACTGGAGCCATCGGATATTGTTTTGGCGGCACAAGCGTTGTTGAACTTGCGCGCAGTGGTGCAGATCTTCGTGCGGTTGTCAGTTTTCATGGTGGTCTCGACAGCCCCACACCTGCCGACGGCAAAAACATCAAGGCGCGCGTTTTGGCACTGCATGGCGCAGATGATCCATTCGTCTCGGCTGCAAATTTGACTGCATTTGAAGATGAAATGCGCGCCAACAAAATCGACTGGCAATTGGTCAAATACGGCGGCGCTGTTCACTCGTTCACCGATCCAACCGCAGGCAATGACAATACCAAAGGGGCTGCCTACAACGCAGCAGTTGATCAGCGCAGTTGGCAAGCGATGACGAATTTTCTGGAAGAAAGCTTCACCCAGCCGCGCTGATATTCATTTTCTGGAGCATTTTCCGCTTCAAGTCCGTCAAAGCAGAAAATTAAAAAATGAACCTTAATCTGAAACCGAGGCTTCGTCAGGATTCGCTGGATCTTGCGTTTTAACTGTGAACATGCTGAATCTGGGGATTTGACCCGAATTTTCTATAGTTACTGAAAATGCAAGTAAAAATTGTTCACCTCAAGTTAATTGAAAACAGAACGAAATCCTCCCTGGAAACAATTCGCCTCATGGGAGGGTTTATGGGCAACACAAAGCGGAACAGTTGGCGGCCTGCGGTATTTGCCATTTCGGCCGTTGCCGTCGTCGCATGTGGTCCTGTTGCAAATTCGAACAAGCCGATGTTGGACAGCAGAATTGAAAACCCTTCCGTGAGTGGGCGTGACATCGTTCAGGTGGGCGAAGCCGAGCCGACGTTGGGAATCGTGGGAGGGGCGAACATCACCAACACAAATGTGTTGCACGTCATGAGATTCATTCGGCAAGTGGCGACCATCAACACGGGAGACTCTTTTGGTACAAAAGCAAAGGTCAACCGCTACTGCGCGGGCATTTCGATGTCACCGACGGTGACACTCACTGCGAGCCATTGTTTGAATCTGACGACCAATCTGGAATACGATTTTTTCCGGTATTTCTACATTGCGCCGAAGCACGTTTGCCCATCGGCGCCGAATCCCGATGGCACACCGACGTGTTACGTTCGTCCATTGGGTATGGTTGGAGCTGGACTCCAGGTTGCCAGCCCGTTCTACAACGGGTCGTATTACAACAACTTCACCTTCAGCAACACCGGTTCGGTGGCAGGTTCCATTCCCGTTACTGGGCTGCGAACATCTTTCTACAATGACGTCGGGTTTGCGTACACCGCAACAAACCTCACGGGTAGTTTTGTAGCACCGTGCACGACTCTTCCAGCTGTGGGTCAGACTGTTTACGTGACCGGTTTGCGTCTAGGCTCCAAAACCAGCACTTCAACAACCCTGACCTGGGCGACCTACACAGCAAAGGTCAACAGGGTGCTGGAGCGTCTTGGTGAAGTTTCACTGTTTGATGCGAGTCAAAACGCATGGGTCAAAAATTACACAAGGTCATGGTCATTCGAGTCGACTGCAGTCGATGCAACCGCTTGCGCTGAAAAAGGTGATTCGGGAGGCGCTGTCTTTTTTCAGGAGGTTGCCGGAGGCCCTTTGTGCCTCATGGGTGTCAACATTGCAGCGGGTGTTGCAGAGAACGTCAACACAACAGCACAAAAGTGCACTCCAACAACTCACCGTCGAATCACCAATCAAATGGTGTCATCGATGGCGGCCATGGCGTTGCCTCAATGCAAACTCTCAGCGGCTGATCCCAATTGCTACAATTACGGTTCGCCTGACCTAATGTCAGGCCCGGGAGCGAAAATAAATTACTCGATCATCAGCACCGCCAACAAGGAGTTTGGCCTATGAAAACCTCAATTCCCGGGTGCACGAGCGGTTTGTTATTTGCCCTTCTGGCCGGAGTTGTTGGCAGCAACGCTCATGCCGGGGCAATCAACAGCAACCCGTACACCTTTTCGGTTCAGGATCCCTGCGCCTATGGCTCCCACGAAACCAACGTTCCTGCCTGCACGGCTGCTCTGGCAGACAGGTACAAAAAGAGGTGTGTCGCGTCCTGGACGGCACCACGGGAGCGTTGTGGTCCCGGAGAATGCAATGACTGGTTGATGACAGCCCGAACCCAAGCGATCGTGGTGGATACCCCAACCCTTGCCTGCAAAAAGCAGTTGGTTTTCACTAAAAAGCTTCTGACCACCGCGGGGACCTTTGCCACGGATTCGTGGTGTCTGTCGGGCACGGCCGATGCGAAATTGCGTCAGTATGCGGTTCCGGCCGGCACGAAAACTTATCCGGTGGCAGTGGAAAAGCTTTCAACCGCAGCGCACGGAACAAGAATATTTGTGAGGGCAATCAACAACGTCACGAAGGCTCCCTTCGAGAACTGGATTTATCATTTGTCACTTCAGGAAACTTTGTGCAGCTGGAAGAAGTATTGTGATCCGACCACACGAACGATAAAATCGGGCGTTGATTTTTCAGCGGAAATACCGACTGCAACCGACGCCTGGAGTGCCGGTAACCCAACGCCCATCGGTTCTCTTTGCAAGTTCGATTCCACCTGGATGAAAGCAAATGCTGCAATTTCATGTGTGCTTCAGCAGGCCGGGAGTATCGACAATTTGTGTGCAACCGTTGATCCCTTGAAGACCACGGTGACCAAGGGGATCCCCTGAATCCCTGTGTGCATCTCTATTCAATAATAATTCGATGGCCCGACAGCAAACCTAGAACTTCGGGGAACGAGAATTTTGCACCGGCGAGTTTGCAGGTTGACGGTTCGAAAGCGTAGTCTTTTGCGCCGCGAAAGTCGGCCTTTAGAAGTTGGTTCTTGTGGAACCTGGCTTCCTTCAGATTTGTCCCTGTGAATACGGCGTCACTCAAATTGCTTTGCGAGAAGTCGACGTCATCCGCAAGGCAATTGATGAGCTTGAGCCGACGAAGGTCCAAGTCTGAAAAAGAAGAACTTCGCAGATTGCAGTCATCAAACGTCAAGCTCTCGATTGAATCCGCGCCCGATAGCGCAACTCCAACGGCACGGCAGTTTTTAAAGACACACCTTTTGAAAGTTGAATTGCGAAGATTCGCCATGCTCAAATCGCAGCGCTCGAATGTGCAATCCAGAAATCTACACCCTTCAAGATTTGCTTTCTGGAAGTTGCATCCTTGAAAACTGCAGTCGCGAAAGTCCTTGTGGGACAGGGTTGCATTCGCAAGCAGAAGATCACAATACTCCTGATCTTCGAATTCTTTTTCTGTCAAAAAGTCTTGCATCGCGTTTATCCTGAGTGGGGTGACGAGATGATAAAGCATGCAGGCGCAAATTCAACTGCAGCGAGCCGCAAACATTTGGTCACTCCCAAACAGAACATTTCAATAGAAACAGGGTAAATTATCTCTCAGAAAGTCGGTTCGAGGATAATCAATGAAACTTGCAGTTTTTACCTTTGTTTTTCTGCTGGTTTCTTGTTCGCCAAAAGTGTCTGGGGTGAACGCTGCTGCGAATTTGCACGTCAATAATCTTGTGCGTCCCCAACAGGAACAATGGTTGAAGGGGCAGGTGGAGGCACCCACAAGCAAAGGATTCAGGAATCTGGTGGTGTTTGGCGACTCGCTATCCGACCCCGGCAACTTGCATCGGCGAACATTCGGTTTTTTTCTTCCACCGTCTGTTTTTTACCGTTCGCGCTTCAGCAATGGCCCCATCTGGACAGACTACCTTCAGGAAACATTGACGGGCTGGAGTATCAGCAATTTTTCCGTGGGTGGCGCAAAGACAAGCGGAAACACGTTGGTTGAGCGCTTTGTTCTGATTCCATTGAATCGGCAAATTGCAGATCATCAAGGCGAACTCAAACGGTTGCCGCGCGACGCCACCGTTGTTGCGATCTGGATTGGTGCCAACAACTACACGTTTGGTGTCTCAAACTATCAGGACAAGCAAAAACAACTGCAGACAGACAAATTACGCGAATACGTCGATGCTTCTATGCAGGACATTAGTAACGGAATTGAGTCACTCAAGAGTCTGGGATTTCGCCATTTCATTTTGGGGACCATGCCCGAACTGGGAGTGCTTAACGACAATCCCAAAGAACCCAGGGAAGCCACCGCCACCTCGCTTTTTGCTGCGACGGCTGCACACAACGCAGCTCTCGCGAAGTTGATCACACAATTGCAAAAGCAAGGTGACATTGTTGTCGACACGTTTCATGCTGGTGAATTAAACCAGGCCACGATAGATGACCCAAAGACCTGGGGATTTTCTCGCTTGGACGTTCCATGTTTTGAAGGCAGCATGCGAGGAGAATTCTACGGCAAGAAGGAATTCTGCAGCGATCCTTCTGGCTACAAATTTTGGGAATTCACCCATCCCAATTCCAAGATGCATTGCTACTATGCCAGTCAGTTTCTCTTGGACCTTGCAAAAAGCAAAGCCATTGCTGAATTTTCCTTTGCAACAGCTGTTCAGCGGTGCCAGGGGCTTTGAGCAAATCGCCTTTTATTTTTGCGCGACAGAGCCGGCGCCGGTTTCACAAAAGATTTCGGGGCGGAGCACCTGGGCTTCGGTGATATAGAACCCAACATCAAAGCGATTGAGGAATTGGGCTGACAATTGCGCAATGATCGGTTCGACCATTTCTCCAAACACCAGAAATTCAAGTTTGATCTGGGATTCGTGCAGGTCAACACTCGATTCTTGTCCGAACTCTTCGAGCCTGATGGAATGCGTTCGAACGCTTTTGACACCCAGTTTTTCGATGAGTTTCAATGCACGTTGCGCAACCGATTGCTCGCAGGTCATGGAGATGAGTTTCATTGATGTGAGGGTTTTGCTCATGGCAAGATGTCCTTCAGAAATTGCGCAAACTTTAAATACAGAGGGATGCCCACGACAAGATTGAAGGGGAAAGTCACCGTCAACGCAGACGTCAGGTAGATTCCCGGATTCGCTTCGGGCAGTGCCAGTCGAACCGCAGCAGGTGCTGCAATGTAAGAAGCCGATGCAGCCAATGTTCCAAGCACAACCGTTCCGCCAAGACTCAGCCCCGCCCAATGTCCCAGCGTGACGCCGATGATGGAATTGATGATTGGAATCAGTGTTCCGAACAGGACCACGAAACCTCCGACGGTCCTGAGGTCACGGAATCGCCTTGAGGCAACTATCCCCATTTCGAGAAGAAACAGGGCCACCACGCCCTGAAACGGCGCACCAAAAAAAGGCTCCACTTTGGCATAGCCGCCGGGGCCGCTGAGTGCGCCTATCAACAAACCGCCGATGAGAAGCAGAATACTCTTGCCTGAAAGTATTTCGTGCATGGCACCGCGGATGGCAGTCCAGTCGGAATTGCCGATTTTGGCCATTTGCGCCAGCAATAGCCCAATGAGAATGGCAGGAACTTCGAGCAGAACGACCTGTGCAGAAAGAAATCCCTCGTAACCGATTTCGAGGTTCTTCAAAAACGATTGCACAGCAATGAACGTGACAACCGAAACTGATCCATAATGTGCAGCAAGCGCAGCTGAGTCTTCGACTTTGAGTTTGCCGAGATGTCTTGCTGCAGTGAATGCCAGCAACGGGGTGATGATTCCAAGAATCAAGGTTGCCAAACTGGGCTTCCAGATGTCGGAAAGGGAGGTGTAGGACAACTCAACCCCCCCCTTCAAACCCAATGCAAACAAAAGATAAATGGTGAGCACGGAATAGATTGCGTCTGGTATGCGCAGATCGCTTTTGACAAAGGTGGAAATGCATCCCAAAAAGAAACACAAAACCACGGGCGAGAAAATATTGGCCTGTACGACCGACCAGGTATCGACTGTCATGCAAATACTTCCTGTATGGACAGTGTTATTTTCTCTTCATGAATAATTTTTTTTAAAATTTCAACCGGCTCAACAGTGACTTGAGGCCCGAGGAGCGAATTCCGCCCAAGGCTTTGCGCACATCTGCCAACAAAGGTTCGATTTCATCACGCGCTTCGCCGGTGAATTCTTCCAGTTGGGCGACAGATGCGGTGAGTGCCGTTTTGGCTTTGTCATTTTCTTTGTTGAGGGCCAGTTCGAGGGCTTGCAGGGCATTGATTTGTGCTGCCTTGAGCGCAGACAGTGCTGGCATGGTTGCCGTTCGCTTCTTCACAAGGCCATTGACAGCAGCGGTACCAACGGCGTCGCCCATGTGGGCAAAACCTTCACCTGCGATGAGGAGGAAATCGAGTGCTTCGACCGGGTCGCTGCTTTCCTTTGCCTGTTGAACCAGCGAAGCGCATTCTTCGGCGCTCAGGTGCTGGTGCCCATGGTCGTGATCACAGCAATCATGGTGCCCATGATCATGAGAGTGAGCATGGTCATGAGCATGGCCGTGGGCATGATCGTGAGAGTGGTCATGAGCGCAACATTCGCCATGCGCGTGTTCATGTTCGTGCTCATGCTTGTGTTCGTGCTTATGATTGTGCTCGTGATCGTGATGATGGTCATGGGCACAGCAATCGCCGTGTGAGTGTTCGCCGTGCTGATGATTGTTTTTGTTGTGATCTTGCATTTTAAATTCCCTCTTCGATTTGAGTTAATCCTTCATCGCCGACGCCGCGGTCAAGCTGTCGGTCCATTTCATACTTTGGATCGTAGTCGTGCTTTGGACTGCTTTGTTCATTCTCGCACCAGGCGAAACGGGGTGTTTGAGGTGAGAGTGTTTTGGCAAAATTCGTGAGAATTTCACGCGCAGAATCAAGCGATTCGATGCGGTTGAGGTGTTCGCGCAAACTTTTGATTCCTGGAAAGCCTTTGGCATACCAAAGCAAATGTTTGCGCATCAAGGCGGCAGCTGTGTGCGTGTTTCCGTAGTGTTCCTGATGATAATCCAGGTGATCCATGACCAGGTCCAGCCATTCGGCAAAGGTCGGATTGTAGGTTTTTTCTTCGAGAATCTCG
>JBDLRR010000352.1:0-9428 GCA_039799985.1 Pseudomonadota bacterium
ACATCAACAAAACCCCAAACAAAGAACTCGATCCTGCGCGACGCGAATTCCTGCTCTATGTTTTGTCCGCTCAGGGCCAAGAATCGGTAGAGAAAAATGGTTACATTGCCCTTCCTTTGAAGGTCCTCAAGCAAGAGCGCGCTAAGTTAGGCGCCGTGACCGGAGGCTGAAGCCTTTGTACAAAACCCGCCGCAGGGCACTGCTCATCGATCATCTGTCCACAGGTCTGATCACGACCGTCGGACTCAGCGTCATTCTGGCTGTTGCCGGAATGATGCTTTTCCTTGTCTTCAGCAGTTGGCCACTTTTTAAGAAAGAATCCTTACAGAGTATCGGTTCACTCAACGAATTGGACTTTGGTGCAAATGATGTGCCGGGCGAACTCCTGTTCGACGACAATGCGCCCATTGGCTTCATACTCCCGGGTGCAGGAAGTACCTCATGCGCCATACGGGTGCGCTCCGTTGAAAATGCTGAAAATCAAAAGTCTTCACCAGTTTCCAATTCAGTTAAATATCGCCAATATTATTTGCTCACAAAAAACGCTGCCAGCGCATCCGACACCGGCAGCATCCCGCTTTCGCTGTTTCAAGCCGACGAACGAACGACACTCGTGCCATCGAATCAAAATCAACTGGAGTGCAGCGCACAAGGCGACGGCCGCTGGCTGATCCGCGATGGCCAAAGCCTGCGCGCAGGTCGCACTCAATTCATCCGAAGCTTTCTTACGAGCGAAGAACTGCGTGAATTGTCGACCCAAGTCAGGCAAGCCCTCAAAGAAAACCGTTGGGCCATTGTCGGCCAAGACATTTTGGTCAAGCCATCGGCACAGTCGCCGAGCGCCAAATTGACTCTTCAGCATGATCTGGAATGGTCGCTGCCAGATTTTTTCTCTAAAAATCCTTCGACACAGCTGAAGGATATCCGTTTTGTTCATAGACCAGGTAAAAAAGACGGCGTGATTGTCGTCTCAGGAAGTCCTCAAGCGCCGGTCCGTTATTCGCTGTTGTCGATCGTTGAAAACGAAATCACCGGCGAGAAAACCACGACAAACAGAGAGCTCGATTTTTCTTCCACCGTCGAACCGGGTAACCCACTTGCCAAATTGGATCCGGTTTGGATCGAAGGTCGATATTTGTTGATGGTGGATTCCTCAACTTCTTTGCAGGCATTTGATCTCGAAGATGCTCAACTTCTTCGTGTAAAACTCAGCACTCCGGAATCTTTGGGCAGATTGACCAACATGTCGGGCAATTTCGGCGGAGCGTCTGTTTTCTCGGAGTTCACCGCCGATGCTCAACAACGCTGCGCATCGCTGGATGCAGGAAGAGCCATTCGCCTGGCAGCCAACTCGCCACAACTTTCTGGCGAACTACCCGTGTTGTGGTCCGACGTCTGCGAACCTTCCATTCGTTTGATGCCGCACCCTCATCATAGAGCTGTTTATCGTTGGCTTGGAACCGTCAATGAAGGGCTTCAAAATTCGGTTTCATCTGGGCAACTGGAAGTTCGCGAGTTGACCACGGGACGCGTTGCAGTGAAAACCAAAGTCGCTCCATTGGCCTGGCGAACTGCAATTGCAGACGTCAAAGGCAACCTGATCGGCTGGAACAATCCCGAGCAAAAACGACTGGAACTCATTCGCCTTGTGGCACCGCACCTGGAAGTTTCACTGCAGAGTCTGTTTTCGAAAATTCGCTACGAAAGCTATGAGAACGCCTCCTACTCTTGGCAAAGCACTTCGGGAAATGACGAATTCCAATCAAAGTTTTCGCTCATTCCGCTCATCTGGGGCACCATCAAGGCAACGCTTTATTCACTTCTTTTTGCTGTTCCCTTGGCGATTTTTGCGGCTGTCTACAGTAGCGAAATCCTTGACCGCCAAACCCGCAACGTCGTCAAGCCCACACTCGAAATGATGGCCAGCGTGCCGTCAGTTGTGCTTGGCTTTCTTGCGGCAATCATCATCGCACCGTGGATCGAAACACACATTCTAAGTGTGCTTCTGATTGGCGTCGCCATGCCATTCATGCTCTACGCCGCGGGAGTTTTCATGCAAATTCCGTCGGCCCGCCACCTGACGACTCGAGGCCTTTACGCTTCCCGGCGGCTTTTGGTGTGGGTCATTTTTGGTTTTGCCATCCTCATTTGGCTATTGGGACGAGCAGGATTGTGGATCGAACGGACTGCCTTTGGGGGTGATCTGAAGGCATTCCTGTCGGGTGGGCCTGGCACCGAAGGCGTGCTGTGGGGTCTATTGATGTTGCCGTTGATCTTTATTGGAC
Source organism: Pseudomonadota bacterium (assembly GCA_039799985.1). Classification (GTDB taxonomy): domain Bacteria; phylum Bdellovibrionota_B; class Oligoflexia; order Silvanigrellales; family Silvanigrellaceae; genus RFOM01. Next base: position 2,286 of record JBDLRR010000352.1, read on the forward strand.
TCTGGAGTTTGCCGATTCGCAGGGCTCGCAATTGGTACCGCATCAGTGTCTTCTTTTTAGGACCCGTATTGTCGGTTTGGCTGGGATCCCTCTTTTCAGGACATACGACTCTGCGTGACGACGTGTTGGGGACCTATGCTCAGCGCAACACTCTGGTGATTGCCATTGCAATGGGCTTTGCCATCATTCCAATCATCTATTCTCTTGCCGAAGATGCGCTGACTTCCGTTCCTGCAAGCCTCAGAGCTGGATCGTTGGCCTGTGGAGCATCTGTCTGGCAGACCACTGCACGCGTGGTTCTGCCCACCGCAGCCAGCGGACTTTTTTCAGCAATCATGGTCGGTCTGGGCCGCGGGATTGGCGAGACAATGATCGCAGTCATGGCCACGGGCAACACCGCAGTCATGACCCTCAATCCGTTCGACGGACTGAGAAGCATGGCGGCAAATATCGCTGTTGAGTTGCCCGAAGCAGCACAGGGCAGCACACACTACAGGATTCTTTTTTTGTCGGCATTGGTGCTCTTCATGTTCACCTTCACACTGAATTCCTTTGCAGAATTTTTGCGTGCGCGTTACCGCGCGCGTAACAAGGCACTTTGAGGACACGATGTTTGGTATTCTTCGCCGACAATCCGATGCTCAGGCGGTCTCCAAAGGGAGCCCGCAACCCTCTGTGATTTTCAAAACAGCGGTCCGCATCCGCTCACGCGCCTCCTACAACGCCACTGAAGGTGTTCCATGGATTTGGGTGTGTGCTGGCGCCCTTGTGACAATCCTTTTGCTTATTTTTGCGATGTTCGGAATCATCATTTCACAGGGAATCGCAGCACTTTGGCCACACACTGTGGTCAAGATTCAAACCGACAGCGGAGCCATCGTCGGCGTGATGACCCGCCTCGAAGAAGGTACCGATCCACAATCAGGTGCACGGGTCAACCGTCGTCTTGTTTATCAGGCCAATCGCGACTTCGGAGTCAACGAATTTGCCTTTGTCCCTTCAGAACAAACCACAAACGCCGATCGGCCTGCCAACCTCTGGTTTGTTGAACGGGCAGAATGGGGACCCTTTATCGGCAGTATTTCTAACCCCGACGACACATCGGGCAAAGAACTATCCGAGACGGAAATCCTGCAGACAATAGATTCCGCAGCCCGGAGAATTTCGAAAATCAAGGCGATTGAAAAAGGACCTCTTGCAGATCTCAACACACAACTTGAAGAGTTGCGCCTGGAAAAGAAATCCGTAGTCCGACGCCTGGAACAAGCCATCATTGAGCCTGAAGCCGCGAGTCGGGAAGCCGCCGAAATTGAAACAAGATTGCAAACGATACTGACTGAGCACAGTGCGGTTTCTGAACGCGTGCAAAAACTGCGTTCCGAGGATGAAAATTTCAAGGTGACTCTGCTGGCGCCAAACGGGCAATCCAAAACTTTGCCCGCCAGCCAGGTCTTGCGCGCCTACAAACCAAATGACTCAAGTTTAGTGCGCAAAATTTTCATTTTCATGGCCAAATTGTGGTCGTTCGTTTCGGAAGAACCACGTGAAGCAAACACCGAAGGTGGGGTCTTCCCCGCATTGTTTGGTACTGTGGCGATGACTTTGATTATGACAGTCGCAGTTTTGCCAGTGGGTGTCATGACAGCAGTGTACATGCGTGAAATCGCAAAACAGGGATTGCTCGTCAGCTTTGTGCGAATCGCTGTGAACAATCTCGCCGGTGTGCCGTCGATTGTTTATGGAGTCTTTGGAGTCGGATTTTTCTGCTATTCAATGGGCGCCTCCATTGATCAGCTTTTCTTTCAGGAAAAACTTCCAAACCCGACATTCGGTACGGGCGGAATTCTTTGGGCCAGTCTGACACTCGCGCTTCTGACCGTGCCTGTTGTGATTGTCAGCACCGAGGAAGCACTCTCTGCTGTGCCGCGCTCCTTGCGTGAAGCATCCTACGGCTGCGGCGCAACTCGCATGCAAACACTTTGGAACATTGTTCTTCCCAAAGCACTTCCAGGAGTCATGACGGGTTTGATTCTGGCCATGGCACGTGCAGTCGGTGAAGTTGCACCATTGCTCATGACAGGCGTGGTCAAATTGGCTCCGGCTCTTCCGGTCGACGGACATTTTCCGTACATCCACCTCGACCGCAGCTTCATGCATCTTGGATTTCACATCTACGACCTTGGTTTCCAGTCACGCTCCACGGAACTCAGCAGACCCATGGTGTTCGCATCTACGTCATTGCTGGTGGGCGTTGTTCTTTTCCTTAATTTTGTTGCCATCAAAATCCGCTCGCAACTGCGCAAGCGATTCGAAGGACGAGGTGCATTCTGATGCTCAATCCGGCCGACCTCCCAACTCCATATGTGCACCCCGAGATTCATTCCGGTCCGGCGCAAATTTCCATCCAGGACTTCAACCTCTGGTATGGCAAATCGCAGGCATTGCACGGCATCAATCTTCCCATCCTTCAGCACAAGATCAGTTCATTCATTGGTCCGAGCGGTTGCGGAAAGTCGACGTTGTTGCGCTCAATCAATAGATTGAACGACCTCATCGACAACGTTTCGGTGACTGGCGATATCCGCGTCGGCGAACGTTCGGTTTACGAACGACACCTTGACGTCACGTCGCTGCGCAAGCGGATCGGAATGGTTTTCCAAAAGAGCAATCCGTTCCCCATGAGTATCTACGAGAATGTTTGCTACCCGCTCCGCATCAGTGGAATCACGGCACGGGCTGTACTGGATGAAGCTGTGGAAACCAGCTTGCGTTCAGCCGCTTTGTGGGATGAAGTCAAAGACAGACTGAAGCGAAGTGCCCTTGATCTTTCTGGCGGTCAACAACAACGACTCTGCATTGCACGTGCAATCGCCGGAAACCCGGAAGTGCTTTTGATGGATGAACCATGTTCGGCACTCGATCCAATTTCAACGGCAAAAATCGAAGAACTCATTCTTGAAATGCGTGACCGCTTTACAGTGGTGATCGTCACCCACTCCATGTCACAAGCCTCGCGCGTCTCTGATCACACAGCATTTTTCTACCTTGGTAGACTGATTGAAGCGGGCCCAACCAAGACTCTTTTTGAAAGTGCTCACGCGAAAGCAACGCAGGACTATATCTCGGGACGTTTCGGCTAGAGAGTTTCAGAAGGGTTTGTTGTCGATGGCATTGATGGTCACGTTCAGATTCCCGTTTGCCGTAAGAAAGCCTCTCACGTAGACCACATTTTTTCGAGCGACCTTTCTCCATTGGTCCGATGCAAAAGAACTGAGATTGATCAACGTTCCATCCGATAAAAGCCCACTGCCCCGACAGGGTGCACATTTTTTTGGAGGACGCTCCTGCAACGTGATTGGCCCCACAAAAATGAATCCTTTCGGCCCCGCTTTCGAGAGATATTTTCTCAGTTCTACCCCTGTTGAATAGGTTTCGCTCTTGAATGTGGGAGCATTTATTTTTGGCTCTGGAAGAGAGTTTAATGGGAGCGGACGAGCCTTCATCTTCGATTTTTTCGGTGACGCCGATGCGGCTGTCGACTTCTGGGGTGAAGGTGCCTCAGTTGGATTACCAACTGGCAGGCCTGCAACTTCTTTTCTTGCTTCGTTTGTTGAATTTTCGTCATCGCGCTTTGGTTTCTTTTTACGTTTCGGTTGAGCAGTCGGATTAATCGCAGGAGCAGACGATTCCGTTACCTCAAATGTAGGAGCTTCGATATTCGTTTGCTTTTTCTTGAAATAGACAAAGGCAACAACCCCGGCGAAAACCACAACAGAAACCATCACGACAAGCGAACGAAGGTTCCAAGGTTGATTGCTGGCCCCAGATTGTCCTGTCAGGAACCAACCAAGCTGAGCCAAACCAAATTTTTGCCTTGATCTCGACCCAGAGCCTTTGCCACGCCGGCGAGGAGCGGTTGGATTGACTCGACGAAACTTGATCTGCGTTGCCGAAGTGTGGTCGACCAAATTGACCGAACCTTCGCTCGCTTTGGCAGGCGACTGAACCGCGGCTCGCCCGCCGATTCTGCCGGGCCCGACTTCAAGTTTTTCATCAGACTGTTGTTCTTCGACAAGCTCATTCTTGTTGTTGGAGAGCGTTTTGACCTTGCGATTTTCGAATTCTCGCGTTTGCCGCTCGCCTTCTTCAATTGCAGCAGTGGCAGCGCGAATGACACTGTTGACGGGCTCATTAGAAAACTCGCCTTTTTTACTCGGTTGCAGCGACACAGGAGACGACGGAGTCAAAGAAAACGGGGCAACATTGACCAGCTCGTCGGACTCGATCTGCTCAGGCGAAAGCTTCTCGCTCCTGACGACACTCCTCATTCCTTTCGGACCGGCAATTTCGGTAGACAAAAAATCGAAGTCGACATCGGTATCTTGTGTCACTGGATCTGCAATTTGCGATGCAGGGCTTGGGGGTTGCATTTGAGGGACCGGCGATAACAACTCTGGATTGGGCGCTAGCAGTTCAGGGACGAAGGGTATTTCCTTGCGGCCGAATTCAAACATCTCCCGTGAAGCAATTTGAGTAGCCTCGTGCATGGGCATGTGTTCGCGAATGATGGTCGACTCTGTCGACTTTTTCTCGCTGGTCCATTCTGGAAGCATCCAAACCAATGGGCGAAAGACGCTGGAATTTTCGGGACGAACAAAAAGCGCCAACGGCCACTGCCCGCTTGCAACACGCCGGCAGATCTCGAGTTCGCTGTAGGGACCCGTGCGGGCCCTTCCATCCCAAATAAACCACATAAAAATTGAAAGCTCCGGATCACAACTTCACAAAGTCTGTATCGGAGCAATTCAGGATTAGATTCGCGTGGATGTCATTCAGCCGACAGCAGGCAGAGGTGTGGCAAACAATGGAGAATTGGCCGACAATTCATCACCTGCAGAACCCGCGCGGACATCCAAAAGCTTGTTGCTGACCGACAAATCGACGTAGCCCACCCAAGGCTCCGGAATATTCCGGCTCGTCAAACCATAGCGGAGTGCAAAAAGTGCAGTGCGGTTGAAGTTGGGTTGCTCGGGCATCCGCGGCAGGTGAATCCCCAACTCCTCTATCGTCCGCGCCCCCTTGCGCAAGTTGCATGCCTTGCAGGCCGTTACGATGTTGTTCCAACTTGTCTTTCCACCACGTGCCAAAGGCACAAGATGATCCAGGGTGAGGTTCAGCATTGAACCCGTACAGTTGCAGTATTGGCAGCGAAAGCCATCGCGCAGATAAACATTTTGTCTTGAAAATCTTGGTCCGTGGGCGCGACGGTTTCTGGGAGCACAATTGAACAATCGGATAATCCAGGGAACCGTGAAAGATTGTGATACTCCGCGAATGAGCCGGGGAGAATCCAGAACGGGCGCTGCCCTTTCGGTGTACAAAAGCACGAAACCTACGTGAAGCCCAACAATTTTAGCGGGTTCGTATCGGGAATCGAGGACCAGGACACGTCTTTCAAAGTTCGCCATGACACCACCTTCCTCAAGTGGGATCGGAATAATCACCGCAATATTAAGCCCTATTTATTCAACTTGCGGCTTCATCGCGCTATTCCCGTCGCCTTTGAATTATTTCCGGCCAGCTGGCCAATGTCAAGATCGTGATGAAATATCAGCGAAAAGAGACAATCCAGAGGCCCACCAAAAGAACTGCAAGGGCCAATGCAAAAACAATCCCCACACCGAGTTTTGAAAGTCCCGCAAAGACATTTTGGCGCTGGTTATAACGCGACCAAAGCTCGCCCGCTTCGGATGACTGTTCAACCGCTTTATTGTCCGCCAGTTCCTTCTCTTGATCACCATTTTGCACAGCGTTCTCCTTGCAGCAGTCTCAACTGCTCCCACTTGTTCGCTGGATTTCCGGAGAGCCTTCCGAACGCCCCGCTCCGGCAAAAACCCAATCCCAACTTTTATGATATTCCAAACCGATATCATCTTCGTCCAACGTGTCGACAATTTTTTCAAGCGCATCCAAAAACACAGGCCAGTCTGGTGCACGCAACAAAGCAACCGTTGATTCGGGCGCAATCTTAAGACCACTGCGCAGATAATTCCAAATCATCTTGGCGCGCGCGACACTCACTCTGCCGATTTGCCAACCGCGCGGGTCAGAACAAAACGATTGATTCCGGAACAACGTCCGCATCAGCAGTTCCCGATTTTGTTCATCGACTGCGATACAACGAACTTCGCCATGCCCGTTCACCAAAGGAGAGAAAACACCATCGAACACAGCACGTGAAAATTCCGACCAGTGGTTTGCCTGAAGCTCTTGAAGCAGAGCAAATTGAATGAACGCTGAGCGAAAACAGGCTCTTCCTGTCTTCGTGTTTTCACCTCGAAGACTCGAGAAGATCCACGGATTGCGCAAGGCACCACGCCCAACAATGACCCCGGAAACACTTGGAGCTTCTTGCAGACGCATCTGGAGGCTTGCATGATCCAAAACATCACCCGAACCAAAAACGGGATACCGCAAACGCTGTGCTGCTGTTTCCATGAATGACCAGCGGGCGTACCCGGAATACCGATCGGCTCGTGTACGCCCGTGGATTGTCAGCCGTGCCAATGGAAATTGCGCAAGCACATCCAGCAATGCATCGAACTCATCCTGGTGATCGAACCCAAGCCGCATTTTTACGCTCACCCGGCCGGCTCCCAACGTTCCAACAATTTTTCCAAGGTATGACTCAAAACGTCGAGGATCGCGCAAAAGACTGCTGCCGGCTCCATGGCCCACCACTGTTGGCGATGGACATCCGCAATTGATGTCGACAAATGGAACCGATTCCAAAAAGTGACGGGCAACCCGAATCAGATCGTCCTCCTCGGAGGCCATCAATTGCGGAATGCATGTCACAATTCCGTGCTGCCGGGACAATTCCGATTCCGGAAAGAAATTTGCTGAAATGCGCTTGCAAGGGTAGTCTTTTGTCACCCGGAGAAACGGGGTGGTTGTGAAGTCGGGCGCGCTGTTTTGCGTAATCCATAAACGGGTCGCAAAGTCGGTCACTCCCTCCATGGGAGCAAGACCAAGCTCAATCTGCGAAGAGTTGTTGCCCCGACCATTCACGCCCATCTTTTCAACTTCTTTGCGCATCGATTCCTGACACTCGCCGAACTGGGGAGAACCTGATGTCCAAGC
>JBDLRR010000353.1:0-2978 GCA_039799985.1 Pseudomonadota bacterium
AGTAGATTTTGTTGAGCCAAAATTTTTCGCGTCTTTTCGTATGCCGTCAAAACCAGTGCTCCGCGGTTCGAAAGGGTCACAATGATGATCCTCCGGCCTTGACGAATTCTTTATGATTTAAAAAACTAACAAATATGGATTGTTATAATAATTTTAGTTTCTATCTATTAAAAGTTGTGTGCCCTAAAGTTTTGATACACAAATAATGTTGCAAAAATCTCGAATTCAATTTAGGCTCGTTTCAGCTTCAAAAAGAGCACCGATGGTTTGCGATAAAACGCAAATATTTTTTCAAAAATTGGCAGTCTATCTGCTCTTTCGATTGTCGATGCGGAACCGCGACATTCGAAAGTATAAATCTAAGGAGAAAAGCATGAGACTATTGAAATTCTGCGCATCTGTATTTGTATGCGCGGGCGCTCAGGCCCAGGCCGATGATTTTTATTGCACGTACGCACTTCGCGATTCGCTTGGTACTTTTGATTATTTTCAATCGACGTCGGGTTTTTCGCAGTATGACAGCTGCAGCGACGCAAGACGATATTGCGAAATGAATCAAACAAGATACCCAGAGGCGTATTGCAGCCAATTTGATTCCGGTCCGTTTGGAGAAGTCTACAGATCGATTCGTGAGAGTTGCAGCAGTGTCGACGGCCGCAGAGAAACATGCACGGTGGATGGTCGGATCGAAAATATTCGTCTGACTCAACAATATTCAAGAAATGATTGTTCAGGTCAGTGGGGATATACTTCAAGTTTCATTTGGGTCGAGAATGGCTGTCGAGCAGAATTTGCGGTTGACTTAGTGACCTATAAAGCTTTGCCACGACCTCCAATTCCCGACCGCCGTTCTCCCGGTGGCCCCGTTGGCCCAACAAGACCTGATCCTCAACAGCCAGGTGAGGTAACAAAAAGTATTCTTTGCGAGAGCAAAAATGGTCGGTACAATAGTTGTTCCACGGGCGGCCAAATTCTTGATGTCATTCTCTCTTCCCAGCACTCTGTGTCTGAATGCAGTCAAGGGACGAGCTATGGGGTGGGGCGCGATTACATCTGGGTCGATAAAGGATGCAGAGCTGATTTCAAAGTACGCGTTTGGAATTCATTTTGAGGCTCTCGAATTGCGCGAAAATGATTGAACCACGCGACCTGGAGCGCATTGGTCGAACTGCATGGCCGTGCCCTGTATCGGAGATATATTTCCATGAGGTTCCGCTCAATGGCCAATTCGAGCTGAAACCAATGTTCTGATTCAGTTCAGAACGTTGCTATTGATGTCCCAACGCCGGATTCTTATGCAATGGATCGGGTGTTGAGCACAGTGCATCTATTCCGCCGGACTGCGTGATGGCACACGAAACGGCCGCATTGCTCATATGCCACCTTGGATCCAACTGGCACATCCGCGCGATGGGATGATCCTTGTCGAAGGCGGTTGCACCTGGAAGCAAAGCTTCGCCGGTTGTTGGCACCCCCGGTTTGAGGCCGGGCGCATTTGGATTACAAAATTTCCTCCATGTGCAAATAGCGTCCTTGAGCGACAAACTGTAAAGATATTTTTCTTTCGTCTGTGCACCCGGAACAAAGAAAACACCATCGGGGTCAGCTGCCCTGACGTACACCCTGCGGTAATTGATTTTACGTTGTGTAGGACCTAACGGTGATTGGTCTGTATATGAGGGTAGTGGAATGGAGTTGATGTTTGGGGGATTCATAATAATGCTCTTAACTGTCAGGAGGGGCTGAGGTAAAAGACCAGGTATATACCGGCTGACCTGCCCCGCCGTGTTTTGACACACCTGCAATGCCGGTACGAGAGCTGTTCCCGTCGGAATTTCTCCCAAAATATGAAGTCTTCTGTTCGTACAGTACTGCGGCCCAAGAACAGGGCCGTGCAAAGAGTATCCAACGATTTCCAAATCAGTCACCAAAACTTTCGAGCGTGTTGTGATTTTCCATCCCTGACAGTGCCCAGAAGTACATGAGTCCGGATTCCATTTTTGTGTTAGATTCGTTCCTTCGAAATTTGCAAGACAGCGTTCAAGATATTGCGCCGACAACGCCGCAGTGCATGTGCCGGTGGTACCAGTTGGATGGGCACATGGATCCATAAAAGAAGAACCGACGTTGCCAGTGATAGAACCTGAATGAGCTTCGCCAGGAACAATTACCGACGCCAGCGTCAACTGGAAGAAAAAACCTGAACCGAAAACTTTCTTAAGCAGTGACAAACTCATGAATCTCTCCTTTGCTTGACTCTCGGAAAAACCTTCTTCAATTCAGGGCATTGGTACAAATGTCCCTGCGGGAAAGTTTTTCATAAGTCTCGCAAATTCCCCTGGGCGTGAGTTGTTGACGGTCGAACTTGCAATGAATTCCTGTGCGCCTCCCGTCGTGGGTGCATCTGGAATTGAGGCCAGCATTTCTGGAATCACTCGTCGATGCATTGTTGGAGTGCATGCGACTCTAGTCCCTAAATTGACAGTCGATCCTCGCGCAGAATTGATTCCCAGAAGGCACCGGCTGCCATCGGCTCGCGTCAGAAAGACTCCTCCTCCCGAGTCACCACCCTCAGTGCAATTCTTCAAAGGGTCCAATGCCTCAGTGACAAACTCCATTGCTGTGGACGTCGTGGTCGGAGTGAAAGTGGGTGATGTGTAACTCCAAACAGCAGGCCTTGGCGAAGACATTTTTAGGTACGTGGTCGGACGCGCAGTCACCTGAATGATTTTTGCCTGATACTCGGCCCATCCCAAATAATACGATGCAGGCTGAACAGCCGTTCCCGTTTTATAGGTCACCTTGATGCCGGTCACAGTCACAGCCGCACCAAGCGCAGGCAGCTCTGTGCACAACGGGGCAACAGCAGGTGCCGCATTGTTCCAGTCGTACAAAAATCCAACGTCGGCTGAGCGGATTGATGTGCCATAACTGACGTATACAGATGTGTCGACAACGCCATAGTTTGGGTTTGCTGT
>JBDLRR010000354.1:0-5015 GCA_039799985.1 Pseudomonadota bacterium
ATCCGTGTTGAGTTTGACTCCCCGAAAGGACTTTTAATTTGAATGTTCTTTGATGCCTGATGTACCTTGAACAGTGAGTGTGAAGCTCTCATTCTGGAGAAATCGAACATGAGTGAATTGATGGTTCGGACATTGATGACTGTTTTTGTTCTTTCGCTTCCGCTCGTGGCCTGTAAAAATCGACGCTACAATTCAGAGGCTCAAGTAAAGGAGTTTGGAGACAATTATTTTGTCACCAAGGGAGCAACCATTGGTTTGGTTTTTTTGAAGTATGATCGCAGTACATACTCGTTTGAGGCGAATTTGTCTGTTTTGAACGAAAAATCGAAATACGTTGGACAGGAATTGTTTTGTTACAACGCGGTTGTTCAAGTCTATGGTTATCCGGGAGACCTGGGTCAAAGGCTGGTCAATAAATTTTACTCCTCTGATGTGGGAAAAATATACTGCTGGGAGAATGTTGATGAACCACTCAAGCGTAAAGATGGTTTGCAAAGGCCTCAGGGTGACATTGAGTTTTTGTCTGGTGTCAAGTGCTCAGTGCCTTCCAATTCGGACAAGGTAAAGTGCACACGTTTGAATTGGTATGATGAATCCGGGAAAAAACATGATCTTTACAAGGGGCCGACATTAGCGGTTGGACCTGTGAATGGCCAGCCACCGACCTACGCCGATTCTCAAGTTTCAGTGAAGCCAGGACTCAAAATTGATGCGTTGATGAGCTTTGATGGCATGACTCAATTTGATGGCGGCGATATTTATTGTCGCAACAAATATCTCATCAAATATACTTCATACGATATTCCCTACCGCTACGTGAAGGACGCCTTTGCGACCATTGGCGGAATCTTTACTTACGTCCGTTGCTACCCGGCCAAAGAAGAACTCCTCGCAACGCTTGATGATGACGTCAAATCCGGTTCACGAGTGAACTGTCCAAAAGTGCTTGTGGATAATTTTAAAACTCAATGCACATTCGTTGAAGAAATCTCAAAATAAGCATCTCCTCATCTTTGTGATGTCTCCCAGTCAATGCCGACCACCTCAGATATCAGCAGCCATTCTTTTGAGTGCACAATTGCTCTGTTTGCGCCACGTGGGATATTTCATTGGTTAAATGAAAAAGATAGAGACAAATGACCAAGAGCGCGGTTTAAGGGCCTGAATTTACAGTATCAATAAGTTTCTTCTCACAGGATTTCATTCCTATTCCGATCACCCGCAAGTTGGCAAAAGACTGAAGAACTTGTCTTCTCAAGAAGCGAGGGAAGAAATGAAGACATTCATAGGGATGAACGCGGTTATATTGACGTTCATCGCTTTTTTGTTTGTTTCATGCGCCCCGCGAAAAGGCGGTTCAGATGCGGATGCTCAGCGCGCACTAACGCTTTCTGGAATCGAGCTTACTTTTTGTTCTGAATCGGCACTGAACACTTGCATTGAGTCGAAAGGTGGTGCTGCCTGTGGAAAAAAGCATTGCAACAAAGAAAATTATGAAGACAACGTTTGTGCGTTAAAGCAGTTTTCCGACTGTCTTGATAACAACGGCGGAACAGGCTGCAAGAAGTATTGCGGGCATCCTGTTCAATGCCTCCGCAAGAGTTCAGTTTTCGATTGCGGGCCGGGCGGATGCCAGTGCTTCGACACAGGAATGGCCGCTCAATCTCCGCTCGGTGACACAATCATAGACCTGGCCACATCGGGAGGCCTGTCTTTCGCTGGCTTTCTTGTTAAAAAGGCCATTGTTGGAGTCACCAAGGTCTCAGCTGCAGCTGTTGGCAGCGGCGCCGCTCGCGCTCTTGCAGGGAATCTGGATGCTTCCTTTGGCCAGGCCTTCAATATGGGTGCACGTTTTGGACTACGTATGACTGCTCACAGTCATGAACTCACTGCGCAAGGAACAATTCGGGCTGCGCCTTCGATACTGAAGGTGAGAATCGACTCTGCGAAGCAGGCGGTGCTTCCGCAGTTGGGAGCAAAAGCGGAGAACTACATTTGGATCGTTGACGATGCAGGTAATTTCATTATCGCGCCCGAGGTGAAGTTGGCTGTGAATCAGACGTTGGGGCATCCCACTCTCTGCGGAGGATGCGCGGGCCGAATTGCCGGAGAAGTTGAGAAGGTGACAAACCCGAACGGTACAATCAAATACATAATCAACAATCAGTCAGGAAGATATTTCAACGATGTTAATCATGGCCAATCGCATTTGGAGAACGCGGCAAAAGTTTTGCAAATTCTTGTAGGACAGAATGTTGAAGTCGTTGCTCAGTTTCTGAATTTCTGATTATTGCAATGCTCTTTCCACCGCATCAGGATGCGCATCAATTTCAACAATTGAGTTTTCGTTTTTACCGCTTTCCAGGAAAACCGCTTCACTGTCCTTGAGGATGTTACCTGTGAGGATGGCGACAACGCGTTCTTTTTTGCCGATGATTCCTTCGGCAACAAGATTTCTGATTCCGGCGAGCGTGCACGCACTTGCAGGTTCACAACCGATTCCAGCCCGGTCGATGGCTTTCTTCGCTGCGAGTATTTCTGCGTCGTTCACCTGCGCCACAACACCTGCCGTGGCCTCGATCGCACGCCGGCCTTTTTCAAAGTTGACCGGATTTCCGATTCTGATGGCGGTGGCAATCGTCTCGGCATTGACTGATTCAAAGCTGGTAAACTTTTTTGTGTAGCTTTGGTAGAACGGGTTGGCGCCTGCTGCCTGGATGGAGGCTATTTTGGGAAGGCGATCGATCCAGCCCCATTCTTTTGCCTCGAGCAACGCTTTGCCAAAGGCAGATGTGTTGCCTAGATTTCCGGCGGGTACAACAATCCAGTCGGGAACTTTCCAATCGAGTTGTTGAAGCATTTCCCAGATGATCGTCTTTTGTCCTTCAAGTCGAAACGGGTTCACCGAGTTCACAACGTAGAGCCCGAGTTTGTGGGCGAGCGAATTGACCAGATTCATGGCTGTGTCGAAATCGCCACGCACGGCAAGGCACTTGGCCCCATAGGCCACCGCTTGCGAAAGTTTGCCTTTGGAAATTTTGCCTGCGGGCAGGAAGACGACTGACTGGATTTTTGCATGCGCAGCATAGGCAGCCAAAGCGGCACTGGTGTTGCCAGTCGATGCGCAGGCGACTCTTTTTGCGCCCAGCATCTTGGCCATGGTGATGGCCACCGTCATGCCGCGATCTTTAAACGAACCGCTGGGATTCTCGCCTTCGTGCTTGAAATGCAGATCTTCTATGCCCGCATAAGCAGACAAATCCGACCGCGCATAGAGCCGTGTGCCGCCTTCGGGGTGGGTGACAATTTGATTCACAGGCACAGGGACTACCCATTCACGAAAGCGCCACACACCGCTTTGATCCACCGGCAGGCGTGAACCAATGCGTTGGTGAAAGAGCTCTCTTGATGCGGGTGTTCCCTTTTTCAATTGCTGAACTTCCAGCAGGCCGCCGCAGGCGCAACGGTATTCGGTGGTGTTCCAAGGCAAAGCCTTCTGGCAGCGCACGCATTGCAGGCGGATCGACGAGAATTCCTGATTTTGAACAGGCTGATTCATATTTTGCGTGCCCCTTGATTTGAAATTTCACACACCCTGGCTTGCGCGGCGACGGGAAGAAAGCCCTTGACCATCGCGTCGGCTATCGACTCAGCGTCCTGGCGTGAGTCGACAAGTGCGAACACACTGGGTCCCGCACCGCTGATCGAACATCCCAAGGCTCCCGCTTCAATTGCGGCGGTTTTCACTTTTGAAAAATTGGGAATGAGATGTGCACGTCCGGCTTCTGCAAACGGATCTTGAAGTGACTCGCGGATCATTTTTTCGTTGCCGGTCGAAAGGCCAACCGCGAGCCCTACGGCAAGTGCCATCTGACGGGTCCATCGCGCTGTCGGTAACGAATCGGGAAGCACGGCCCGCGCTGTTTTGGTGGCAAGCTGCAGTTCGGGAGCCACGACGATGCATTTGAATCCGGATGCGAGTGGTAGTTTCTGCACCACTGGTGGCTCGGTGGATTGCACGGCGACGAGCCCGCCGTAAAAACACGGAGCGATGTTGTCGAGGTGCCTTCCGGCAACCAGCGATTCTCCCGCGAGTGCTGCCCGCAAGACGTCGTCGTCGCTGAACGGCACTCCTGCCGCGAGTGCAGCTGCCAGCGCTCCGCCCGTGGAGGCCGCGGCACTGGAGCCCATTCCGCCAGAAATGGGCAGGCTGCGTTCGCTCCAAAGGCGAATACCGGAACGGATGTTTTTGCTGGCAAGAAATGCTTCTGCAGCAACCACGGTTGCATTTATGCGTGGATCGAGTGGGACTTTGTCTGAGTCTTTGCCGCGGATTTCCTCCACAACTGAAGCTCCGTTGATCAGCTCGACGGTGAAGACATCGCCTGCGCCTTCAACCGCCATTCCCAGAACATCGAATCCGGGCCCCAGGTTTGCAATGGTGGCGGGCGCAAAAACCGAAATTTTTGCCATGAAAAATTCCTCCGCAAAAATTCAAACGCCGAAGTAGGCGGTCGCAATGGCGACCACATCATTCACGACACCGGCAGCAGTCACCTCGGCTCCAGCGCCCGGACCAGTGACGATGAGCGGATTCGAGTCGTAGCGGCGCGTGCGGATGACAATCTGGTTGTCGGTTCCTTGCAGACGACCGAGCGGGGAATTTTCCGAAACCATTTCGAGACCCACAGACAACTTTTCTTTCTCAATGCGTGCAACGTATCGTGGCACGAGCCTTTGGCTGGCCCCTTTTTGAACCATGTCGGCAATCTCTTGGTCGATTTCCGACAAACGTTGCACGAAGATGTCGGGATCCGCATGATAAAGGCGCTCTGGAAACAGAGGCTTAGTTTCAACGTCGCTCAGGTTCAGGTTTCTGCCGATGGTGCGCGACAGAATGAGTGCTTTTCGGGCTACATCCAAACCAGACAAGTCATCTGCAGGGTGTGGTTCTGTGTATCCAAGTTGGCGTGCTTCACGCACAGCCTGCGAAAGCGGGACGCCCGCGCCGATTT
>JBDLRR010000355.1:0-4800 GCA_039799985.1 Pseudomonadota bacterium
GTGCACGACGATCTGCCCTGCATGGACAATGATGATCTGCGGCGAGGCAAACCAACAGTTCACAAAGTCTTCGGCGAAGCCAACGCGCTGTTGGTCGGAGACGCTTTGCTGACGCATGCCTTCTACCTCATCCAAATGGCTTGTACCGAAGGATTGCCTGCACACGCTGGTATTCGGTGTGTTGAAATTCTTGCGCGCTGTTCGGGCCCCTTTGGCATGATTGGCGGACAATGGAAAGATCTGGCCAACACAAACAATTCCTCGCCTGCTCAGGATTGGCAAACTCTCTGTGGCATCCACAATTTGAAAACGGGAGTACTTCTTGGCGCTGCCTGTGCTTTGGGAGTGGTGGCCGGAACGGCACTCTTTTCGCAGCAATCTCAATTTCATTCTTCGGACAATTCAAAAGTCATCATTCAAACCGCAGAAAATTTGGGAATTCAGGTGGGACTTGCATTTCAAATCATCGACGACATTCTCGACGCCACACAAAGCAGCTCACAATTGGGCAAAACAGCCGGCAAGGATCTCGCCCAAGATAAGCTGACGGCGATCGGCTTGCTGGGTGTTGAAGGAGCACGAAATGAAGCCCACAAACTGACGCAAATGGCCTTGGCGACAATCGACGACTTGGGCACACAACTGACCGCTTTCCACAATCAAGCTCGACCTGGCAACATGACCGGTGCAGGCGCCCCCGCCAACACTCAAAACCTTTTACAATTCGTTCATCAATTGTTGTTGCGCACGTCGTAAAGTTGTCCGTGCCATTGGGCAAGATTTTCCGCTGGCTGTTCAACCAACCATCGAACCATTTTTTCGCCTGCAAGATCGGGCGGCACCAAACCTCCCGATTTTTCCAGTTCCTTGAATTTGTCGATCGCAGGAAAATCCTCTGGCTGAGATGCCAGAACCTGCCTCATCATGTCGGTCATCACGGTGCCCGGCGCAACAGACAAAACAAGGATTTCTCTGCAATCGAACTGGCTGGCGAGGCACTTGAAATCCATGAGCATGGCGGCTTTGCTTGAGCAATATGCGCCCCATCCCACGTAGGGTTTCACAGCTGCACCGCTTGAAACATGCATCAAAAACGGCGGACGTTCACTCGGCGCCTGATTTTTCCAAGGCTTTAAAAATGTTTTGAGTCCAAGCGCGAGTTCCATCCCGGAAAGATGATTCACCCTCAAGGTCGAGCGATACTCATCCCACCAAAGCTGCCACGCAGACGATTCACGCGCTGCTGGAGGCCTTTCCATCGGCCCCAGGAGCCCTGCGGCATGAACAAATCCGACCACTTTTTCTTTTTCCGCAAAATCCAAAAGGTCTTGCGCCGGATTGAGGTGCCAAGGCTGATCGCAATCCCAGGCAATAATCCGATCAACATGAGGTTGGCTCGCCGCAATACTTTGCGGACGCAAGAGAGCACAAACAGAAAGTCCCCTGGCCCGGAACTGCTTTGCCATCGCAAGCCCTATTCCACGGCTGGCACCCGTCATGATGATCCACGTCCGATTTTGTTCCTGCATCCCCATGGCCCCCTGCTTCTGAAATGTCCTGTGCTGTCCGCCGACAGAGTTGACGGCAGTGAAAAGAAGTCCACCCAACTCACTGCAGACCCAGCATATCATCCGCAAGGAGGCTCGAGAGCACAAGGGAGATCCCCAATGAAAGAGACCCGAACTTCAATCACAGCAACTCGCTACCTCACTCCAATCGAAACCTCGTGGCGAGTGAAGGCGGTATGCACTGGCTTGTTGTTTGCCGCAGGCTGTGCGTCGAGTCATGCTCAAAATACACCCGTTGCAGCTGCCAACCTTCCGGCGCAGAACGGCAAGAGCGATTCAGAAAAAGAACAACCTCAATCGGCGACTTCCCTCAAGCCAGAAACCGCCGAGAACAACCCCAGGCATGCCAACATCGGCAATTCGCAGCCAACCCCTTCAATCAAAGAGCGCACAGTCGCACAAACAACAGAGTCGCAAGCCTCAAAAGGAGAGCTCGCACTGCTCAAAATTGAAGTGATGTCTCTCAAAGAAAAAATGGCTGCTCTTCAACGTAAAATGGATGTCATTCTCAAAGGTCAACGTTCGGGGCTTTATGACGATGCCGGACTCTCGGCAGTCAACAACCAGATTCAAAATCAGCACGCCAAGAAAAATCCGGTACCACCCCTGGGCAGCGAAGGTCCCATCGATAGATTCGAAAATGATTCCGATCCTGCTGAACGCGACAAAGCAATCAATCATGAAAAACCAGATCAACTGGTCAACCGTGCCACGATGTTGCTCGAGCAAAGGGAGTTCGGAAAAGTCGCACAGATTCTGGAAAACTTTCAGCAGCGCTTCCCAAACAACGGACTCAGCGCAGCTGCCGAACTGACTCTTGCCGAAGCTTACGTCGAACTCAAAAGCCCTCAACAAGCACTACCGCACATTCGCACATTCTACCTGCAGCATCCCAATGATGTTCGGCTCATCAAGGCCAAGTGGCTTGAAGCGAAGACTCAGGAACTTCTCGGTGCACCACAAAAAGCGTCGCAACTTTTCAGGGAAGTGATCGCCCTCGATCCGCAATCGCAATTGGCAAGGCGAGCCAGAGCAGATCTTGAACGGCTGAACGGAGGCATGACTCAATGAAATTGAGTTCCCGCTTGAGTTTGCTTTCGGTTGTGTCGGTGGCCATTTTTGGCTCGGCAAGTGCCCAGAACAATCTCAACAACCTTGGAAACATCAACGGTTCCAATTCGATTGAGAACTCCAAAGGCTCATCGGGAAATTCGTCGAACAATGTTCTCGACAGCGACGAATTGAACTCAAGCCCGAACAATTCGGGCTTGAGTTCCAATTCCGATTCCGGCGACGAAAATGATTTTGATGCAAATGGCCAAGGCGGATTGAACAGCAATTCGAGCAACAGCCTGAACAGTGATCTGAACAGTGGAGTCAATTCATCGCTCAATAACTCCGGCGGTTCGGGGTCGTTGAACAATGGAAATTCCGGAAACAACGGAAGCTTGAACAATGGCTCGGCTGGTGCAAACAATAAAAACGGAAAGTCTGCCAACAATGCACCTGCCAACGGCGGAAACGGAAGCGGAAACCCCA
Organism: Pseudomonadota bacterium; assembly: GCA_039799985.1. Lineage (GTDB taxonomy): Bacteria > Bdellovibrionota_B > Oligoflexia > Silvanigrellales > Silvanigrellaceae > RFOM01. Next base: position 3,108 of record JBDLRR010000355.1, read on the forward strand.
GCCTGAATGGCGGAAACGGAAGTGGGAACCCTAGCCTGAATGGCGGAAATGCTGGCGGAAACCCCAGCCTCAACGGGGGAAACACTCCTCCCATCAACAACCAGGAAGTTAAAAACGAAAACCCCGCACCACCCCCAAATACAGCTCCCGGCCCTGATGCGACAGACGCGCCTCCTCCTCCGGCAGACGTCACGGTGGATCCAGCGGCAGTTCCTCCGTCCAATGGTGCTGCAACGGAATCACCTCAGCCCGAGGAAAAACCACGAAAGCTGACCCGTGCGGAGCGACGAAAAGCACGTCTGGAACTGGTCAAGAAGATGGCCGAATCAATTCCGGTGCTGAGACCCGGCGAGGCGCCGTTGGAATACACGGTTCAGCCGGGTGACACTCTTTGGGATATCTCAGACCAGCTGTTGGATGATGCCATGTGGTGGCCTCGTCTTTGGGTGCTCAACCCCGAGGTCGAAGACCCCGACAGGATTGAACCCGGGATGCGGTTGGTCTTTTATCCAAGCAGCGCAGACAAAGCACCCGAATTGGTTGTCGAAAATTACGTCGACCCGTTTGGTCCTCCAAAAGTTGATCTCGCAACTCTGCAGACCTTCAACATGGAGGTGAAACGGTGGATTGGTCCCAACGGAGAAATCATCGACCCCAACACCCTACAGGGAGACCAACACCTGTTGTCGGTCGGCGAGGCCATGCTGAACACGACCTACATTTTCAGGCTCCCTGGATTTTATGGTGATTCAAACATCAATCAGGTTGGAGAAGTGGTTTCCAACCCCAATGCTCCAATGATTTCGGGCCAAGGACAAACACTGATTGGCAGCTTCTCAAGACCTCCAGGACCCGGGGAACGCTTTCTGGCCTTGCGCGAAATCCCTCACCTTTCTGAACTGGTTCCCGCACAGCCTGTGGGCAACCTTTATACCCACACCGGAACGGTCGGCGTCGTGAGAACCTCGGCCAGCGGCTACGTGACCCTCGTAGCTGAAGAAAGTGACTCGCAGATTGGGCCCAGCGATATTTTGGTTCCCGCAAACAAGAACCTTTACGTCCCGATTGACCCCAACTCCGCAGGGCGCCCCAATCAAGCTCCGGCCTATGTTGTGGCGACCGAAAGCGGCAGCTTCCAATCGGCAGGCCCGGGAATGGCAATCTTTCTGCAGGGGCAAAATGGCGGAAACCCATTCAATGTTGGCGACGATGTCGAATTGTTCATGCCACATGGCAGTTCGTTTGGTTTTGATGACGAGATCGTTGCACGCGAGAAGGTTGCCGTCGCCAGAATCGTTGACACAACCCCGGACTCAGCGGTCGGAGTGATCCTCAAAGCCTCAAGGGAAGTCATGTCAGGAGCCAGCACCACCCCGGAAATGTAAAAGGCCACCCAAAGCAAAAATCACCTGGCCAAAAAAAATTGGCTGACCGGTTAAATAGACAAACAATTTCAGCGACAAAAAGTCTTGCGGGGTAAAAACCCGCATGCTAGACGGAACTCAGGAACAGCCAAAAAAAATGGACTTCCCCGAGGTCTGCATCGTTCGGATGCTGGTTTCGCCTTCCTGAAGACTTTGCCTTCCTTATGAACTCCAGCCATTTTAATTATCTTCACAATTGAAATCCAATCACTTTCCCTCCACCGAGGGACGACGGAATCAGGGGGCACCGAACAGCCCCCTGGTTCATT
>JBDLRR010000356.1:0-12042 GCA_039799985.1 Pseudomonadota bacterium
ACACATTGTCGGCTCGGAAATGATCAAGACGGCAGCCCAAATCCTGAAGGAATCTGTGCGTGATTCTGATTATCTGTTGCGCTATGGCGGCGACGAGTTCTGTGCCATTCTGCCCAACACCCATCTCGAAGGTGCACTCACCCTTGCCGAAAGAATTCGAACGTCGTTCGAGAATTCAGTTCTTGATTTGAGCACCGTCTCGGGGGTTGCCTCGGCACGCGCCTTGAACGTCACGACGAGTATTGGTGTGGCCAGTTTTCCCCATTGTGCATCCTCGGCCATTGAGCTGGTCAAAGCTGCCGACACTGCCATGTATGAATCCAAACGCGCAGGACGAAATCGCGTGAGCATTTTCAAAAAACGAAGCGCCGCATAAAAATTGCTGCTGTTGGTCGGTGTGAAACCCAATTCATTCGCACTTATTGTTTTTTTGAAAAAAAAGAGCTCTTCCCCATCTTCGCAAAATAAACTAATTCTCGTTCATAGCTCAAGTTGGGCTGTTGAATGAAAGGTGGTTCGACATGATTTCGCGATGGGCTGCTCTCCCACTTCCGCACGGATCACTTTCAACCATGCTCGGTGCACGACTCTCTGCTAAACATGTGCTGCCAATGGAGTCGACTCCGTTCAAAGTTTCTCTCAGCGACGGCAGCACACTCACCGGAGAAATCGACAGCCTGGGCAATTCTCAAGCCAAGGCCAATATTCTTCTGGTGCATGGCCTTGGCAGTTCTTGCCATGACCCATCCATTGTCAGGCAAGCGCGTTTTCTGGCCAAGAAGAACTTCAAGGTCTTTCGCCTCAATCACCGCAACATCGGTTCGGGCAAGGGGAAAGCATTGGGTTTCTACCACGGATTTCGAGGGCCAGACATCAAGGAAGCATTGGCAGATCTGCACAAAAGAGAACCCGACGCGCGTTGGATTCTGGTGGGTCATTCCATGTCAGGCAACATGGTTTTGAAGATTGCCGGGGTGAAGGAGCATGCCGATGAACTGAAAAGCATGGGGTGTGTGGGCGTTTCGGCGATCAGTCCGGTGGTCGATCTGCGCAGGTCCAGCCGTTCGATGCACAAGCCGATGTTTGGCCTGTTCAACACGCTGTTTCTGAAAAAAATCAACGCTTATATCCGTCGCCTCGACAATGTTGACGAGTCCTTGAAGGCTGCGGCAAGGGGAGCGAAAAAACTGTTCGAGTTCGATGAAATGTTTTTGGCTCCTGCCTTGGGTTTGCCCGGAGCGCAAGCATATTACGACTTGGCATCAAGCAAAGACGTTCTCGACGAAATCCAAATCCAAACCGAGATCTTTTTGGCGAAAGACGACCCCATTGCTCCCGGCACCTACAAAATTCTTCAACAAACAAAAAACCCGAATCTGCGCATTCATGCGTCTCGATTCGGGGGGCATCTGGGCTTTGTTCGCTATGATTTTAGAACCCGCCAGTTCAACTTTTTCATCGATGAGCTGTTGGGGCAAGCCTGTGAGCGGATGAGCTCAATCGAGCCCAGACTCATTGACCTGCCTTCAGAGTTCCCACACAGCTGAAAGGATGTCCCGGTCCTCTTTGACCGGCAGGGCAACACTTTCGAGCCAATCTGTGCGGCTTTGGTTCCAGCCAAACTCGTTGACCATGAATTCAAAGGCACGCAGTTGGGTCAGCACGCGGCGCACCGCCATATTTGTTCCGCGCAATCCCTCACGGGCACTCAAATCGCAATAATCTGAGATGTGCAGCGGAGCTTCCAGGGTACAGTCGAACGGCATCATCATGCAGATTTCAGCATCCGCCTCGGAGTCTGCAATGCCATTGGTCCATTCGCGGTATCCGTTGTGGATGCGCAGCTTCAAACGCTGATTCGACACCTGTTCACGGTGTTGAACAATAGTGCAGGCCAGCAGTACATCTGCTTCGAGCTGCGGCGACAAACGCCAGCATTTGAGTGGCTTCTTTTCGAGACCAAGGCTTTCAGGTGCGAATGGGCGCCATTGGGCGGTGCTGCGTTGGGTGTAGAGCAAACGGTACCAAAGCAGGTCAACAGTCGAGACGTAGGGGAGAGTCCGCCACCATTGGTTCTCTTGCGCTTGGAAAGTGTCGCCCGCAATCGATGAGGGTCTCAGGGCTTCACCATCGGTGTCGAGGATTTCGCACATGGCTGCTGCGGGCGGAAGACCTGCAAGTTGGCAGAGTTCCATAACCGCTTCCGTGTGGCCAGTCCGGGCCAACAGGCCACCATCCTGAGCACGCACGGGAAACACGTGCCCTGGGCTCAGAAAGTCGTGATGAGTGGTTGTTGATTCTCCCATCAGGCGAATTGTGTGGGATCTGTCGCTCGCGGAAATCCCGCTGGTGATGTTGTTTCGCGCATCTATCGAGAGAGTGAAGCCCGTGTGGGACATGCCGCCTGGCCACTTTGGTGCCGAGGCAATGCCCAGTCTGTCCGCAAGTTCGTGCGAAACAGAAACACACAAAAGTCCACAGGCCTTGCGGATGGCCAAATTGACCAATTCTGGGGTTGCGAATGAAGCATGAAAAACAAGGTCTGCTTCATTTTCGCGCCGACCGTCGTCGCCGACAAGAATCGCCTGCCCCTGCGAAAATGCCTGAACGGCCCGGCTGACCCGGTTCCTCATGCCGCCCAATTCGCGGGAATAGCTGTTGGCTGTGGCCCTCATTTTTCCCTCACTCAATCATTAACCCTATGAAATTCGGAGTTTTTAATTTCTGCCGAAACTTTTGGGTCAAGCCCCGCCAGTGAACCTCCGAAGCATCCGTGTCTAAGTTTTGACACTGTGTTTCAAGAGGTCGGAATCCAACTCTCGGGCAGGGAATATTATGGAACGTCAAAAAACGAAATGGCGTTTTCAAAATATCGCAGCTCTTGGCACGCTTGCCTCGATTGTTGCGGTTTGTCCTGGGGTGACGCAGGCCGATTTGGTCGAGCGGACGTCTGATGGGGATGAGCGGCCGGCAGTCAAATTGGCCGCACGAGCGCCCCATCTGACGGCGGGTGCACCGCCATTGCCCGGACTCAAGGGGTCTTTCAGCGACTTCAGGATGCCCGATGAAGCGCGCTTTTGGGAAATTCATGGGGTCAAGTCAACTCCGGAACTCAAACGTGCCGTGCAGCGGCTTTCCGAGCACCTGGTTGGTACGTCCCGCGAAAAGACGGCAGCATTCAAATACTGCGAGGCACGCAAAGACACGGCGGCCAAACTGGACCGTTTGATTCTGACCCCAGACGGAATCTCTTGCCTTTATTGGAGATGGCAGAATCTTTTGAAGGAACGCCGGGCAGAAGAAGCTGCCGGCAAAACGAAGGATTCACGCTCGACCAGCAAAACAGCTTCGGTCAAGAAAAAGTCGGGGCGCAAGAAACAGTCGGTTGCCACCGTGAACTTGCGGACAATCGGCGAATTGAATGCTTTCTCTGGCGTTTCGTATGACACCATTCTCAAAAAACTCGAATTCAAAAGCGAAGCGGATGCACTCAAGGCGTCCCTAATTGCACAGGAGTCTCCCAAGGATTGTCGTCTGACTGCAGCGCGCGCAGCGGTTCTTCGTGACCTTGAGAATTTTCTTCCGAGCCAGGCGGTTTGGACTTCGATGAATGAGCTCTATGCCATCACGGCTCCTTGTTTGGATCCAGGTCATGAGGCATTTGAGGTCGTCAACGGCCGTCTGGCATTGCTGCACCTCGATCGTAACATTTTTGATCGTGGTGCTTCGCTGCTGGAAGTGACTCTCCAGGGTAAAGATCTCAAGGATGAACATACTTATCTCTTTTGGCGTGGTTTTGTTGATTCACTCCAGGCGGCCGCGGTTCCTGCTCCGGTTGTTCAGGCCAATTCAACACAAGCCGCGAACGGAAATTCAGGGTCGTCTTCTGCCAATGTCGGAGTTGTCAAGCCGCGCAACACGTATTGGGATCGGTTGATAGAAAAATACCCGCTCACCCTGCATGCGCTGGTGGCGGACCAGATCACCGGAAATGATGCGTACGATCGGTATGCTTATCGGCCTCAACCGAACGTCAGTGCCTATGAAGGGCAAGAATGGAACCTCGAAAACGTGTCGCATCTGATGGCTGGCCTTTACATGGTGAAAGGCAAACAGGCAGAGCTCGACAGACTTGCCCGCTTGTTCGAAGACGGCGTGGGGGTGTTGTCGTTCGAGTCTGCGATGTTCAGGGTCAAGTTCTTTGAGGCTGCGGGTCATCAGCGTTCGGTCATCAAGACAGTGGCGCAAAGCGTGAAGACCTTCGGTTCCCGAAATATCAGTTTGCCAGTTTTGGCTTTGCTTTATCCGGTCAAGTTCAGAAATGAAATTGCCCAGCAGGCAGCCTATATTGACCCGGCCTTGGTGTTCTCGTTGATCCGTCAGGAGAGCTCTTTCAACCCCAAGGCAACGAGCCCTGTGGGTGCACGCGGGTTGATGCAGGTGATGCCCAACACAGCGCGCAAGATTGATCGAAAACGCAATCTTGACCTGTATGACCCCAACACGAACATCCGCATTGGTTCAAAGTATCTCAACATTCTCTGGAAGAAGCATGGCGGAGATTACTCGCGTCTGATTGCTTCCTACAATGCTGGCCCGAACAACACTGTCAAATGGGAATCAAGATACCGTGGACAGGTTCCGCTTCTGTTTGCCGATCTCGTTCCTTTTCCTGAGACCCGTCACTATGTGAGTGGTTTGATGCGTCACATGTATTGGTACCGGGCTCTTGTTTCACACATCAAAGAGACTTCCGGGGCCGTGAAAATCAATTGGTCTTGGGCCTTGATGGATGTCGTCCCGCGCGGCGAGCAGTTTGGCTTTGCCAAGAATCAGGTTGCGCAATTCAAATTGGAAAATCTGCCCTGGATGAATCCCACGTCCGGAAAAGCGACCGCTGCTGACCGTTGAAGATGATCAGGAATTTTAATTTTTAGGGGTTTGACGCAACAGGTTCATGGGTGGGCAGTATGAAAACCCAATCCGGCATCGCCTTTTTTGAAGAATCAAGAATTCTGGCGAGGCAAACCCGTTGGTTGAGTTCCAGAGGGATGGATTCATTCATGACATATGAAACAGAGGTTTGTCCGATGACGAGACCTTCGTAGGAAACTTCAAAGTGGTTTTGTTTTTGAAGACACTTGACGTAGCCCTGATTGGACGGCGGAAAAAGGGAGTCCCCGGCAGGGCCACTCATCAGGATTCGGATGCGCTCGCCTCTAACAAAAGCTTCGCGGCCACCCAGGTTCAAGTTGTTGGTGCCGTTGGGATGAATCTCGAGGCGGCAAAGCCCCGATTGTGCGCTGCCTTTAACCACAAAGGGCCGAGCATAGTTGGACCAGCTGCCATCGAGCCAGATTTCCTGACCATTTGCAGTGGTCAATTTGCGTGGTGGCAAAGAAGCGCATGGAATCAGATCTTCGCGCAACAAAATCAAAGAGGCGGCGGCAAGTTTTGCAGAAGCGCTTTGCGCAAAGCGATCTTCGTCCAGTGAATGGGGACGTTGTGTGCCATTCGACGGTGAACGCGTTGCCAGTGCACGGTAGGAATCCAGACGCGCTTTGTGCGTTTGCTCGCATGATCCAAGAAGCTGTGCGAACAGCATCGTCAGTCCAAAGGTTGTATGGAATGCCAAACGCAAAATTTTCAACGCATCCTCCGCTGATCAAGGTATCGGTCGGGAATCGCTGAAATGAAGGGCGTCAAACACCCGCGAGTGAGCACCAATCCTTGAAAAGTTTTTCGGAGCGGTCGGCAAGAATTGAACGCTTCAGGCCTTTGTCGAGTTTTTTGCCTGGTTTTAAAGTTTCAAGCTCGGGATATTTTCCTCTGCTGACCTCGAGGTCTGAGGCAGTGATTTCGCTGAAAAGTCCCCAATGAATATTCATCGGGCAATAGTGCTCGGGGAGGCTGTCGCGCAAATGTGCAACCAGGCAACCGATAGCTGTGTCTTTGGGTGGCAAGATGAAATCACGCTTTTGAATAGTGGTCTGGCCAACGATGTGGCCAATCAAAAGGCCGGTTGCCGCGCTTTCAACGTAACCTTCAACTCCGCTGATTTGTCCTGCCAGCCAGACGTTTCGATTGAATTTGAGCGACAAGTCGTCGTGGTTGAACAATCGAGGTGCGTTCAAATAGGTGTTGCGATGCATGCTTCCCATGCGGTGGAATTCAGCATTGGCAAGTCCGGGCAGCATGCGGAAGATTCGCTTCTGCTCTGGCCATTTCAGTCGTGTTTGAAAACCTACCATGTTGAATGAACCGTCGCCGAGTTTTTCGCGCCGGAGTTGCACCGCTGCAAAGGGACGTCGACCCGTGCGCGGATCATCCAGGCCCATGGGTTTCATGGGGCCAAAGGCGAGTGTCATGGGTCCACTGTCGGCCAACACTTCAATGGGCTGACAACCGTTGAAAAATCGCGGCTCCTCAAATTCATGATAAGGCACTTTTTCGCCGCCTTTGATGGCTTCGACAAAGTTAAAATATTCTTCTTTGTTGAGTGGCAGATTTAGGTAATGGCCCGCTTCGCCTTCTCCCTCATTTGCGCCGTTGGCATTCGTGCCGGCCTGGAGTTCTTTGAGTTTCGCATCGCGTGCAGCGGTTTTTGTTTTGCGGTTTGCAAAAAATGCAATGGAATGATCAATTGTATCGCCATCGATGATCGGCGCGATTGCGTCGTAAAAATAAAGGCCCTGTGAATCAGTCCGTATGCGCAGATCATCAGCCAGAGCATTTGCAGTGAGTGGGCCCGTGGCGATAATGACTCTATCAACACCATAACCGAAAATTTCGTCGACTGATTGAACTTGAGTTTCGATGACCTTGATGCGCGGATGATTGCGCAACGTTTTGGTGATGAAGCCCGAAAAAAGTTCACGATCCACAGCCAATGCTTCGCCTGCAGGAACTTCACTTTGCTGTGCCGCGACGAGCATCAAACTTCCCAAAGCCTGCATTTCGCTTTTCAATAGTCCTGCTGGATTCAAGCGACTTTTGCTTTTGAGGCTGTTTGAGCACACAAGTTCAGAGAAATGGTGCGGTTCAGATTGGGCTGGGGTGGGAGTTTGCGCTTTCATTTCGAAAAGCAAGACATCGGCTTCATACTTGTTGGCCAGGACCCAGGCAGCTTCGCTGCCGGCAAGTCCTGCTCCAACCACTGCAATTTTATTTTTCAAGGACAATCCAAATTCGAGGTTTCAACGTAACACATGAGCTCAGGCGACCAGCGCATCAGCGCGGGGCGATGCATGAAGAATGGTCCCCAGGCGAGCCGAATGGTTTCGGGCTTTGAGTAGCATGAAGTTTGGCCTGTCGTCACCAGGGTCAGGTCGTCATCCACAACCGGCATGCCGTTGTAGACGCGATCAGGAACCTTGAGCCAGCAGTTCTGATTGCTTTTGTTGACTTTGCAGGCAACGGTGTCTTTGAATTTGCTGCAATCGCGAGAAATTCCCGTGCCTGCCACTGGAGTTTTGGCCGGGGTAGGTGCCGTGCTGGTTCGCGCGGCAAGAAACTGCCGGCTCATGTAGCCGACTTTGCTTTTGTACCGGACTTTTGTCCAATCGGGGCCCGAGTTGCCCAGACTGCACACTTCATCGCCTTCGTTCGCGCAATCAATCATGGCTGCAGCCGTGTTGGGTTGTTCGCGTTGTTTCAAGCAGCTCGTCGTGCCTGTCACGAACATGGAGATACACTCGCCGCTGCCGCCCGAGGAGACTGAATTGTTGAGCTCGTTGTAAAGTTCCATAGGCCAACCCGACTGCAAACAGATCGAAGGATCGCCTTTTTCGTATTTCATTTTGCAGGCCTCAACGAGCGACTGTGGAAAGCCACCTTGAGGTGCACACTTGGTTTTAACATCATCACACAAGGCCGCAGGAGCGGCGGCAGGGCTTTGCAGCGGCGCAGGCGCAACTGGCGCAGGCTCATCTGTTTGCTCGATGGGCTGGCAAGCGTTGAGGTTTGCGATCAGAGCAGCCGCGGCTCCTGCCGCACCCAGCATCAAAATAGTCTTGACCCGACGAGCCATGGCTCAGTCCTCCTTGGACAGATACATACGCTCGGGGTATCGGAGGTGATGAACACAACTTGAGCGAAATGCTCGGTGGTGGCGAAGATTTGACGAAAAAAAAGTACCACTCCGTGACGAAGTGGTACGCAAGGAAGAACAGACCATGTCCGACAACGTAATCTTTCGATCACCTTGCCCTTTGGGCATGCGGAAATCTGTTCTGCCGTGCTTCCGGGGTCAAGTTTCGCGGGAACGTTGGTTTCAATTTCACAATTGGATGTTTTAATGCAATTGTTGAAAAGTTACATTGTGTTGGACTGATCGGCAGACAAGGAGCCCGGCGTGGAACAGCGAGCCTACGTGGTTGTGACTGGCGCACATGGATTTATTGGAAACCATATTCTTGAAAAAATGCTGACCGCCGACATTGCGGAGCTCAAGCAAGCCCCGGATTTTGGCGACTCCGAACAGCAAAAGCCCCGGACGGCTCAAGTGCGTTTTTCACAGCAATCATCGGTGCCGCAAAGCTCGCTGGATGTTTGGGCTGTGGATTTGCCCGAGTCCGCGAACCGCGCAACGGCGCATCGGTTTGCTCAATCAAGCCGGGTGAAAATTGTTTTCCTCAAAGACCTGATGAAAGAGCTTCAGGCTGCAACGCATCCGCCGCTTGCCGTCATCCACAATGGCGCTTGCTCATCGACGGTGGAAACCAATCCTGCAGTTTTTGCCGAATTGAACATGGCTTCATCGCAAGAACTTTGGAACTACTGCAGCGAGAAAAATATTCCGTTCATCTATGCTTCCAGTGCTGCTGTTTATGGTGATGGATTGAAGGGTTTCTCGGACGCGAGCACCAGTGCATCGTCATTCACACCGCTCAATTTGTATGGCCATTCCAAGCTTGATTTCGATCTCTGGGCTTTGCAGCAAAGCAAGGCGCCACCGTTTTGGTTTGGGCTGCGGTACTTCAACGTCTATGGCCCATTTGAGGGTCACAAAGGTGGCCAGGCGAGCATGGTCTTTCATGGGTATCAGCAGGCCACCCGCACCGGTGCCATTCGCCTTTTCAAAAGCAACACACCCCGCTATGGCGACGGCGATCAACTGCGCGATTTTGTTTATGTGAAGGACATAGTCCGCGTCACGATGCATCTCTTGAAATTGGCCTTGTCACAGCGCATTCCGCCCATGGCGCAAAACTTGTTGGCCGGTGCCGGTCATGGCTGTTTTGTGAACGTCGGGACGGGCGAGGCCAGAAGCTGGAACCATCTTGCCGCCGCCGTTTTTGATGCAATCGCAGTGCCGCGCAAGATCGAATATATTGACATACCAGGGAATATTGCGGGTCAATATCAGAATTACACGTGCGCTGACATTTCCAACCTCAGAACATTGGGGTTTGAGTCGAAATTCACGACTCTTGAAGAGGGTGTGCGCGAGTATGTTCAGCGATATTTGATGCGCGGACTTTGAGGAGCAGAAATGAGCGTTGCAGGCGAACTGACGAGAAAAGTTTATTGGTCCCCCTATGGCGGTGAGCTTGGGGCTTTTCTGAAACAGTCGACTTACTTTTGGCTGCTGTTGGCCGTGGGTGTCATGGCCTGGGGCGTTTGGCGCAGGATTCAAATCTGGCGCATCGGCAAACCCGAGGCTGCATTCGACAGACCAGCGGAACGCCTGGTGCGCATGTTGAAAGGAACTCTGGGGCAGGCAAAGGTTTTGCGCGCGCGTCGCATGCGTGATCCCAAACCACGTTCATACTTTGCAGCGTGGATGCACGGACTCATCTTCTATGGCTTTATGGCTTTGGTGTTTGCGACGACCATTGTTGCGCTCAAGGAATATAATATTGTCGATGTTTATCATGGGCCGTTCTATGCCTTCGTTGTTGTTGTGTCTGAATTGGGTGGACTTGCGCTGACCATTGGACTCGGCATGGGTGTGTTTCGCCGATCCACACGTCGTGACGAATTCAAGCATGCCCTGGATTATTCCGTTCTTTATGCTCTTCTCTTTGTTCTTTGCGTTCAGGGATTCCTGCTCGAAGGATTCCGCCTGGCAATGGACAAAAACGCAGTCGATGCAGGTTTGAGTTTTGTGGGTCAGTTTTTCGCGTTGCTCTTTCCGGCTGACATGGAGCAACAAACCGCGCAAAACACCTATTCCGGATTGTGGTACTTTCACATGCTCACCACCATGGGCTTCATTGCGCTCATTCCCTATACGCGCGCCATGCACATCGTCACTGCGTCGCTCAATCTGTACACTCAAAGACTTGAGCCCAACGTGTTGCTGCCCAAAGTCGACTTCGAGAATGCAGAGGCCGAGTATTTTGGTCAGCGTTCGGTCATGGACTTCACCTGGAAAGACATGTTGAGCTTCGACAGCTGCACCGAGTGCCGCCGTTGTACCGATATTTGTCCGGCGAATGCTGTTGGCAAGGCACTTGATCCGCGCCAGGTGATGCTCAAGCTGCGCGACAGCATGTTGGTTGAAGCGCAGTTGCCGGCCGACAAGCGCAACGGCGAAGAAAATTATCTTTATGAGTCAGGCCGCATCACCAATGAAGAAATTTGGGCCTGCACCAACTGTGGCGGATGTGTCAACGAATGTCCTGTGGGCATCGATCAATTGCGTGGCATTATGCAATTGCGCCGCTATCAAACGCTGACCCTGGGCGAAATTCCGCCGACTGCCGGCAAGGCGATTGAGAACATCAAGCAGCACAAAAACCCCTGGGGTGTTTCGCATGCCGACCGCTTCAAGTGGGCTGAAGGCCTGGACGTCCCGGTCATCACCGGCGAGTCGCCCGAGGTTGAGTATCTGTATTACGTTGGCTGTGCTGGTTCATATGATGCCGGAAACCAGAAAGTGGCGCGTTCGGTTGTGAAAATTCTCAAAGCCTGCGGCGCGGATTTTGCGGTCTTGGGCAAGGCAGAGCAGTGCAACGGTGAACCCGTGAAGCGTCTGGGCGACGAGTACAGCTTTTCCGAGATTGCTCGCAGCAATGTTGAACAACTCAACGCACTCAAGTTCAAAAAGATTGTCACCCACTGCCCGCACTGCTTCAACACGATCAAAAATGACTTCAAGGAATATGGTGGCAACTACGAGGTCCTGCATCACAGCCAGTTGCTTTCGGCGTTGCATCGTGACGGCAAGTTAAAGATGCCTGGTGAAGTCCGCAAACACGTGACCTTCCACGACCCTTGCTTCCTGGGTCGTCACAATGGCGAGTTCGAGGCACCACGCCAGTTGCTTGAAGGCATTGCCGGATTGCGCCTGAGTGAAATGGAATACTCCAAACAGCAGTCCAGCTGTTGTGGTATGGGCGGCGGCAATATGTGGTACGAATCCAAGGGTGGCGACAAGCCTGTGGTGATGCAGCGACTTGAGCACGTTGCAGCCAGCGGTGCGCAAACCCTCGTGACAGGTTGTTCGTTTTGCATGATCAACTTCAAGGGTGCGTTCAAAAACCTCAAGGCAACCGAAAACCTCGAGGTCATGGATTTGGCCGAGGCTGTCGCTCTGGCGTTGCCAGATCAGGGCAACGAAGCGACGCCGACCTGAAAGTTGCAGGGCCGGGTCAGTTCTGTTTTTTCAAATTTTGGATGAATTTCAGTAGCAACTTGTGGTCAGTGGTGAGCTGCTGACTTCTTCCGAACTCGCTTCCGGAAGGGCCAGAATAGAGGCGCCACCGGAAGTGGGTTCGTCGTCGACGCTGTTGAGCACCAGCAGCGGAATGACGCCGGCATAGGTGATCATCGAACCACTGTCGCTTTTTCCAAAACTGGCGCCCAGTTGCGCTTTGTTGACGTAAAACCTCAACGTTCCTTTTGCGCTCATCCCTTTTGATGGACTGCCAGATCCATCGGGCGTGAGGATTTTTCCGCGCAGCAATCCAAAAGACATGTTTTGTCCGTTTGCACTCTTGCTCACCTGATTGGCCGCAATCACATAATCGGCCGAAAAGGGCAGAGCTCTTTCGTTTTCAATCCGGATGCGCTGTTTGATGTCGTTTCTGTGAGCCA
>JBDLRR010000357.1:0-4284 GCA_039799985.1 Pseudomonadota bacterium
ATTGTTCACACCCAGCGCGCGGTATGTTTCGGCCAACCCTTCCGAAACAGTGCAAACCTTTTTGGCAATGGCAGTAAAGATGCGTTCATAAAGGGCGTATCTCTTCTTGCCCTTTCGAAAATGAACGAAACTGTGCTGGGTGTGAACAAGACGAATCCGAAACGCGGATAGAACCACGACCATTGCGCCGTAGATCAAAGCACCCAGATCGTGACTGTGAATGATGTCAATTTGCCGCGAGCGTGCCATTTTCGAAATGCGTGACAAGGTTCTAAAACACAATCCTCGCCGCTTCTGCATGAGGACGATTTCCACGCCGGAGGATTCAAGTTCACCCACAAGCCGTGCATCAACGCCAGCTGTCTCGTAGGCCACAACACAACACTCAACGCCCTCGCGCGACAACCCCCGGGCCAATGAAACCATCATTCTCTCGAGCCCACCCAGAGCAAGATATTGGCTCAGCAACAAAACATTCATGCCAAAACCTCGCGCTCAACAAGTCGTCGAATGACGCGCGCAGGATTGCCGGCAATGATGCTTCTTGGGGGATATTCGCCACCGGTCACCACGCTACCACTGGCGACAATGCATCCGTCTCCCACACGAGCACCCTTGAGAATTGTGCAATTTGCACCCAACCAAACATCGTCACCTATGAGCACAGGATCAGTCGGTGCAATCCAGCGGGTTTCATTCTCCTGTTCAGAGAAATCCCTGACTGCGCCAAACTTTGGGTAAAACTTTCGGCAAATCGACTTCACTTGTTCGCCCCGCAAAGAGGGATCAAGTGGATGAGGATCGTTGTCCTGGATAAAGACGTTCCAACTCGTCAGAACCCGATTGCCAATCACGACCAACTCACGCGCCGAAATTCTGCAGTCGCCAATCACACCACACTGGCCAATTCGAATGCAGCCATGACCCAACACTTCCAGTCTCGCGTGCTCATAGAGAATTGAGTCATCGCCAATTTCGATGCGTGAATGACTTCCTATTCTCACCAGCGAACGCAGTCGCTGTATGCGAACATTCCGTCCCAGCAACAAACCTCGGCGGTGAAGCGGAGAAATCCGCATGACAAGGTTGCTCAACCAGAACATCAAGAAGTTTCTGGCCATTGAAGGCACCAGCAAAAAATGGCTGCGGATGGCTCTACCGACAAGGTGAAGAAAAGTTTTGACCTGATGAATTTTTCTGCTGACTTGTTTTTCAGTCAACTCCATCTTACCTCGTCCTCCTCATTTCGACCTCGGCCCAGGAAAGACCCAATCGCCAACCACGACGCAGCAAATGCCGGCAACCGCGTCAGAGCAATCACCAAGACGACAGAAACAATCAGAGTCATCATTGGAAGCAACGGGTTCCGAGTCAGAATGGTGTATTCCCACGCAGCGATATTCGCAGACAAAATCAAACACAAAGGAATCACACACCAGAACAACCGAACCGCGCGTCTGAGGGAAATCAAGAGTACAAGAGGACTCCATTCCCACATGACGGGTACAAGGTGACCGATCCATTGAAGGTTTCCACGCGCAATTCTTTTTCTTGCAAAAACCTCTGCCGGACCCAGACGCGGCGAAGTGTCATGAACAGAAAATCCACCCTCTTGATTTTGTGCATAGACGATTCTTTTTCCAGGCGAGACAATGCGCAAAGCCATAGGGATCACCACATCGTCATTGATCCACTCCCGCCCTTCCAAAAGTGTCAGTGCCTTGAGAAGGTCCTTCCTTCGATAAAAGACTGTTGCGCCATGAACAGAAACAGGACCCCCTGATTTGTTTTCAAGACATTTCAAAAACGCCTCAAGTCGCCAGTAGGCTCGTGCAAGTCGGCCAGCCTTGAGCGCCAGATAGCTCGGGGCAACGCACATGTTTTCGGCGCGTTCGAAAAGGGGATGACAATTGCGCAAGAGCCGCGGATCCCAAACGGTTCCTGCGTCAACCAACGCAATCCAGTCGGCTGTGCTTGCCGAAACAAGACTGCGCAGAACCTTCCATTTGGATTTGTGGGAAAAGGCCATAGCCTTCAGCCGAAATCCATGAGTATCGAGAACTGTGTTGTCGGAACAAGCATCAAGGCCCACACTCAGGTTCACATTGAGATCCGGAAACAATCTGTTTGCATTCCGGATCGCCGTGACAACCGATTTCAGGGTTTCTCTCAGCCTTCCTTCTTCATTGTGGCAAGGTATCAGCACATCCAGAGAATGAACTTGTTCTAAAACTTCGTCCGTCGCGTTTCTTCCGCGAACAAACAATTGCGAGATGATCGGAAAAAAGAAGACAGCAAGAAGAAGGACAAAGAACCCAATCAGGAAGGTCATCCACCACATGGAACCTCCAGCATGTTCGTTTGAGCTGTTCTCAAGTCAGTTTCGTTGGCTTTTGTCGTCTATTTTCTTTTCATCAGAATCGGATAATGACCGCCGGTAAATGTTGAAAGGCCCCATCCTCGAATCTCGCATTTGCCCGAAGAGTTCCTTTCAGCGAGCAGCCTCCAACCCAAAGGGACGTTCATCTGCATATTTATGAACGTCAGCCGGCCTGAATGTTCGTTGTATCTGCCAAACGAAAACGGCAGACGCAGGACACCCTCGTCGCTTGCAAAGACTGCAGCAAGTTGACGGGGCCCGATTCGCTCAATTGTGAACTGACCCTCAAGGTCAGCAAGACTCATTCGATAGTTGCCCAGCAATTCCTCTTCAGTGCAAGGCTTGTTGCCGAGGACGTCCACCTTAATCAGACGGCGTGCCTTGATGTGGATTTTTTTGAATTCGAGCGGATCAAGCATCGTTCCTTCCACGCCTGAAAAGCTTTCATCGAATTTGAGTTGAAGGACCGAGGGCACCGCAGATCCAAACGACTGCCTGCTGCCGAGCCACTGGGGACTTTCGTTGAATGAGAGCTTTTGAAAAACGGTTGGTCTCAGGGTGGGGTGACTCAAAGAAGCCACAACTCCCAGGTCCCCGCCTGTAGAGAACAACACCAGACGCAGGTGTTCAAGGTCTTCACTCAAAGGCCCGTCAATGCTGGTCAGAGTAAAGACGCCCTCCCAACCATCGACCACCTCGAGAAGTTGAGTCGACAATGCACTGCCCAGCTGCAGCGCCTGACGTGACACGTAGTCGGCGTCTTTGAGATTCATACTGGCCGCTTCCGCATTGCGGGCAAAGCAGACGAGTTCTTTGATGGCCTGGCGATCCTGTAGTGCCTCAACTCTTCGCAAAAAGAAGTCGAGCGCCGCAAAACGTTGGGATTCTCCTGCCAACTCGGAATAACCGCTGCTCAGCCGCTTGCAATCGCGCCAGACCCACTGCACCAGCAAAAATACGCTCTGGTCGCGCAATGCTTTGGTCTCGCGTAGCACGTAATCTTCATCATTCACCTTCTGAACGAGCTCAAGAGCTGCGCGGGCAAATTCAAGAAGATTGTTGAGCTTGGCTTCGGCCTTCTCCCTTGAGAATTCTTGCCTGAGTTTGCTGACCAGCTGAAACCTATAGGATTGGCTCTTGCTCTCCATGGTCTTGAGCTCTGCCGCGACGTCGCAAATAGGCAAATCGCAGCCCAAGGCTGTCTCTGTGAACATCATACTCGGAAGTGCAGCACAGAGTGCGACCAGCCTCATAGATACCTCGACTGCATTCGATCGTGGATCAACCAGGCACTTTTCACAGAAGACTCGCTGCAAATTCTGCGAACTCGTTTAGATCTTGTCTTGGGGCAAAACATTTCTCTTCGAACGGATGTGACGGCCAGACCGCAGGACTGCATTGCGACCGACGAAAATGATTATTCGACAAGCTGCTTCTATTTCGAAGTGCTCCATGCTCTGACTTTGATATTTGTCGTGAGGGGTATTTCGAGGCCTTCGTCCCAACCAAACTCACCAATAAATTCGAGCCTGCGAATTGCACGCACAATTTTCAAAATGACTCGTTCACTCCATCGCCTGATAAAACCCTGACGAGTTTTATATAATCTGACGATCTCAGACGGAAATATTCCCTCCACTTCAAATCCGCTCAAGCGAAGAATATGGGCCAGAGAATGCTCGGTGAAACTGAGCCTGTGCGTCCAATCGATATATCTCCATCGACCTGCACTGGTGGAGTTCGCATTGGGTACTGTCGCAATCAACACACCCCCCTTTGTCAGAAGGCGACGCATTGCGACCAATGTTGATTGCAATTCTTCAGGGTGAACATGTTCAAGCACGTCAATTGCAAAGATGGCATCAAATCTGTCTGAACAAGAGTCAAGCCACGTCAAGGTTGAG
>JBDLRR010000358.1:0-11850 GCA_039799985.1 Pseudomonadota bacterium
CAAAGACAAACCAACAAAAGCAGCGTCACGTGGCCAAACGAAGCCATAGCCACCACTGAAGCGCATGTCCCAGTCGCATTCAGCCGATGCCAACAGTGCTCCATTGGGGCTAGTCAGTGCATCGAGAACTTTGAGTGAAAGAGAATGTGGTTGGTTGTGAACGACTTGTTGTGGTTCAACTTTGGTATCGGAAATTCCTGTGAGTTCCTGCTCCAGAACGTGATTTCCACCTTCGGGATGAAGCGTCATGCGGATGGTGTAGGGGGTGTTCCATCGGATGACAGGTGACAACGCAATGGCAGCGCAGCGGCCCATTTCGATTGCACGGAAAGACCCAGGATGCGAGACGAAAGATTGCACGAGATTTCCCAAAGAGGACTGGGAATCGATCTGCATTGCGCCAGTTGATTTGAATGAATCATGGTCACCGGGTTCAAGTGTCAACCAATAAGGATCTGCGTCGCAACGGATTTGGTTGTTTTGAGAACTCGCCCGCACGCATTGGAACTGACTTCTTCGTCCGGCAATTTCAGGTGCCATCAAAAACCACAAACTCGTGTCATGCAGAGAGCTGTGTTCAGAGGCGTCAATTGTGTAGGTGTGTTCCAAAGTGCGTTCGTCGATCATACGTGCGTCCAGGCGAACGTGCAGTCCTCGCACTGAAGGGTGATGCATGTGCCATTGGATCTGCAGGTGCTCCAGTGGTGCAATCCAATTGAAAACTATTTGATCGCGCTCGGGGTCGAGCCAGATGCACTCGTCTTTCTGCACCAGTCCCATGATGAAAAAGCGAAGCTGATTGTGGAAGGCATCCTTGCGTGGCCAGCACCACGATTTGAGGTGGCCATCGCGCTCATAAGCCGCGAGTGAAGACGAAGTCGCCAATAGGGCGCTGTACATTGTCGAATTCATAACTTGATGGTGCGACGCGCGGTTTTCCGGTAGACGTCGACACATCGTCGGGCCGAGGTTTCCCAGTTGAAACGCTCGACCTCACGGGATGCATTGCGGCGCAGCTCACGGTGCAGGCGTGGCCTTCGCACCAAGCTGACCATGCGATCAGCCATCAGGTCTGTGTCCCAAAAATCAACCTTAAGGGCATGCATGAGGCACTCAGCAACGCCCGATTGTTTGGAGATGATGATTGGAATGTCTTGCGCCATGGCTTCGAGGGCGACGATACCGAAGGGTTCCGAAACACTGGGCATGACAAAGACGTCTGAGTCGGCCAACAACGCCTCAACCTTTTTTGAGTTCTGAAAGCCATGGAAAGTGAACTTGTCGAGAATACCCAACTCCCAGGCCAGTTGTCGCATCGAGGGCAACAAATCGCCTGTTCCGACAACCTGAAAACGCAAATTCGGCTGGATCTGCAGAGCACGATGGGCCGACTGCACGAAATAAGCCGGACCCTTTTGATATGTAACGCGGCCCACAAACGAAATAAGCGCTGAACGTTGATCAGTCTTTTCGACAAGATCGTCGAAATCTTCGTTGTGCTGTTTGCGGATATGGGTTTTGTTTTTGTTGTGCGCAAGGTTGGATGCGTTGTAAACGACGTCGATTTTTCCGGAGTCGATGCCATAATGATCAACAAGAATGCGGCGCGTGAGATTCGACACCGCAACAAGTCGATCAGCCAAATGGAAACCGAGTTTCTCCATCGCTTGGATCTTTTGATTGCCGTGAACCCCGGCGCGATCGTATTCGGTCGAGTGAACGTGAAGGACCACAGGCAATGTCGAGGTGGACTTCAGGTTTGCAATGGCCTTCAGGCTCATCCAGTCGTGGGCATGAATCACTTCAAAAACATTTTTGTTTTCAATGCGCAGTACATCGGATGCGAGCATCGAAAGAATCTCGGTTTGTTCGCCAACATCGCTACGCAAGGGAGTCCATTGGCTCGTCTGAGTTGAGGCTTGTTGCTCGGTGCTCTGGGCCAGCAGCCGTCGGTATTGGACGAGTCGCTCACGGAGTTGGATTTTTTCTTCTTGCGACAACGTCAAAGACTCAATCTCGGCCGTTTCATAATGGCTCAACATGTGCAAAGCATCTGCGCGCGAATCGGCAGACGGTTTTCCGGACAAGCGAATTGACTCAGTCAACCTCGAAGAACCGGACTCCAGACCACCCGAAGCAACATAGGCTTCGTCGACGGGCCGGGAAATTCTTTCAAGATTGAAAGGATGCTCTGGACTGACAATGGTCAGATGCGGATTGATGGCCTCAATTTTCTCTGCACTTTCATGCGGAAAATGTGGCAGCACCAGCGCAATCTGATGGCCAAGTTTCGTAAGGCCCGAAACGAGGCCCTCAGTGGCAGTCGCTAGACCGCCGGAGATCAATGGAGGAAATTCCCATCCGAGCATCAGGATCTTCATCACACCACCACACATGGTTTGAGACAGGACGACGTCGTTATCAATTTTCGCATTGGATCTGTTACCGAAAATGCCTATCGTGCGACAAGTTGCAGATCAAGAGCTTCCGGAAAAATCCGAGTCGAAGGAGTGACACGTAATCCCAACGACATCATGCACGGTTTGTCGGGTGTGAAAATACCTTCGTAAAGGTAAGTATTTTCAGCATCGCTGCCACGCGGCATGAGCGTGAGAGTTTCGCCCCGCGCTTGCATCGGCACAAGTTGAACGTCGATCCATTCGAGCGGCAACGTCGTGCGGATTGTTGCACGCACAGTTATGGGTTGGCCCACAAAAGCACTGCCTTTGGGCATCATCTCAAGGCTGCGGATTTCAGTCTTGCTCCAGCTGGATCGGAGAGTTTGCAAATCCTTCTCATGTTCCATGAGATTGCGTTTTGAGTTTGCCGAGAAGAGGCCAATCTTTTGAGCGTTCTCAAGAGCGGGTTGGTATGCGGTGGAAAAATAATCCAGCACCATGCGTTGGGCGCTGAACGCCGGTGCGTAGCGCATCACCGAATTTTTCATTTTGCGAATCCATTCGCTCGGAACAGGCGCGCTGTAATAAATCGGGGCAATCTCGTGTTCGAGAATGTCATAAAGCATTTCGCTTTCGCGTGCGTCGCGGACATCGTCGCTCGAATGAAAATCACGTGTTCCGATGGCCCAGCCTGCGTCAGGGTTGTGTGCTTCGTCCCACCATCCGTCAAGAATCGAAAGATGCAGGCCTCCATTGAGTGCAACCTTCATACCACTAGTGCCGGACGCCTCGAGAGTACGTACAGGCGTGTTGAGCCAAATATCAACGCCTCGCACCAAGCGGTGGGCCAGGTTCATGTCGTAGTTTTCCAGGAAAAGGACTTTGTTGGTCAGCTTTTCGCGTTCGATGATTTGTACCACTTGCTGGATGATTTCCTTGCCGTGGTTGTCGTTCGGATGCGCTTTGCCGGCAATCAGGATTTGCACGGGCCTGTCTGCGTTGTTCAGAATGCGCTTGAGCCTTTCGATGTTTCGGAACATCAGTGTTCCACGCTTGTAGGCAACAAATCTGCGCGCAAAACCAATTGTCAGAGTTTGCGGACGGAGCGTCTGGCGCAAATCCGCGAGTGCATGCGGCGAGACTCTGTCGCTGGTGGCCATGCATTTGATGACGCTGGACATGAGTCTGCTTTTTCTCAGCAGGTGAACATCCCAAAATTCAGAATCCGGAATTCCGTGAATGCGTTCCCAAGTGCTGGTTTGTTCGAGTCGGCTGTCCCAGCCGCGGCCAAGATACATGTCACACAGGTCGGCAAGTTCATTCGACATCCATGTGCGGGTGTGCACACCGTTTGTGACGTGGTTGACTGGTGTTTCGTGTTCATTCAGGTGTGGCCAAAGACTCTTCCAGATTCTGCGCGAGACATCTCCGTGGAGAGCACTCACGCCATTGCGAAAGTGGGATGTTCGAAGTGCAAACACAGGCATGGAGAACTCTTGAGTATGTTCGGGGTGTTTGCCCAGTGCGTAGAATTGTTCGTCGGGAAGTCCATAGAGGTCGAGGCTGGAACCAAGGTGGTGCTTGACCTTTTCAACAGGAAAGCTGTCGTTGCCCGCAGGCAGTGGTGTGTGGACCGTAAAGATTTGAGTCGTTTGGACCTGGTGAAGAGCCTGTTGCCAGGTCATGTCTTTGTTCACGGCTTGGGCGACGCGCGCCAATGTGAGAAAGGCAGAGTGGCCTTCGTTGAGGTGGAAAACCTCGGGTTCCAGCCCCATGGCCTGCAGAGCAAGAACGCCACCGATTCCCAACAAGATTTCCTGGCGGATGCGCAAATCTTGGCCGCCCGCATAAAGTCGGCTGGTGATTTGCCGCGCTTCTGGAGAGTTTTGTGAAAGATTGGTGTCGAGCAGATATAGTGGAATACGACCCACCGGAAGTTTCCAGATCTGAACTGCGACTTTTTCACCTGTAATGGAAACTTCAAAAACAAGCGGTCGTTCGTTGTCGCTGCGGACGAGCTCCATGGGCATGAACAAGGGATCATTGACGCTATAGTTTTCACGCTGCCAGCCATCTTTTCCAATCGACTGGTTGAAGTATCCCTCATTGTAAAAAAGTCCGATGCCCATCAGCGGCAAACCAAGGTCGCTCGCTGTCTTGAGGTGATCACCTGCTAGGATTCCCAAACCACCACTGTAAAGCGGAATGCTTTCGTGCAAACCAAATTCCATCGAAAAGTATGCGATGCTTGCCGGCTTGCTGGCAGCGATTTCGGGACGACCTGCGGGCGCCGTGCGGAGCATGGTTTCGAAATTTGCTTTGACGCGGTTGAGATGGTCAACAAAGCCCTGATCAGCTGCAAGCCTGTCGAAATGTTCTCGACTGATTTGACTCAACAGTCGCAAAGGGCAGGGTCCACTTTGTTCGTAAGCAGCAGGATCGATTCGTCTGAAGAGGTTGACAGCGTCGGTATTCCACGACCACCAGACGTTGCGCGCAATTGTCCAGAGCGGTTCAAGACTGGACGGCAGTTGGGCTCTCACGTGAATCTGCAAAACGTGGTTCATGGTGCGGCGACTCCCTTGCCTGTATGCGTCCTCATGGACACGACCGATGATTTGTATTTCTTAGGCTTGGATGGTTGCAGTGATCGTGGCGAAGATCAAATGGCGAGAGTCAACAGGATGCGCATCAGCCAAAAGCTGTTCGTGGGGTTGAAGGGTTCTGCATCGGCCCAGCGGTTGATCTCGGCAAGAATCATGGTCGCCCGTGTTTGCGACAATATTCCAGATTTAAGTGAATCTGATGTGTTTTCAACAACAACATCTCGTAAAAGTTGGCCGGTGTATTTGCGTCCGGAACTATCACTCCATTGGCTCAATTCACTCAGTGTCTTGGGCGAAAGAGGGATTCTTTGGTTCGACAACAAGTTGTCTTGCGTCGTGAGAACCGGTGGATTTTTGAGATGGGCAGCAGAAAAAATCCTTTTCAAAAATTCAGTGTCTTCGGGTTCAAGCTCATCGACGGCGCGTCGGGAGGCGTCGTCCCAAACAGGAAGTGGGATTTTCTGGCAGCGGCTCGCGATTGTTGGCGGCAAATGCCCCGGTCTTGAGGTTGTGAGCACAAAGACGCATTGGGACAAAGGTTCCTCAAGTGTTTTCAGAAGCGCATTCGAACTTTGATTGTTCATCCGCTCGGCCCGCTCGATGAGGAAAAAACGTTTGCGGGCGAACGTCGGGGGATACAGAGAGCGTTCGCGGAAAAGTTCAACGTCATCTTTGCGCAGTATCGTCCGCTCCGCATCGGCGCGCAGGAGGTCAGGGTGGCGCGCGAAAGATTCCCAGAATTCAGTGTCTGTAAACCTTCTTTGTCCATCGAGGAGTCTAAGCCCTGCCAATTTATCAAGCAGTATGCCAACCAGTTCGGTTGACGTGGTGTCGGCCGCAAAAGACCTGCTGATGAACAAATAAGCGTGGTGCTGGGCACTGCCCAGGGACGCATCGATCACCGTGCGAATCTTTTCGATTCCGTTCATCGTTTCAGATTTCCAAATTGGCTGAGAGTGGCTTCAAGAATTCGCTGATGCACTTGCTCGGTTGTTCCGCTCCCGTCAATCAGAATGCGATTGGGAATTCGACCGTCGGGATAAGGCGTTTTCGAAGTCGTCAGCGCTTCAAATGCCGAATGCAGCGATGCATCCTTGAGGAGTTCATTGTCGAGCCGATCGTTCTCGCTGCCGGGTCGGCTTTTGAGTCGTTCGTGCGCCGTCACCATGTCGACCCTCAATACAAATGTCAGGTCGGGTTGCAGGCGGCCGACAATCGGAGCGGCCACGGTGTCGATTTCGGCCTTTGCCAAGCCGCCACGAAAACCTTGGTAAATATAGCTGGAATCGAGAAAGCGGTCGCAGATGATCCATTTTCCTTCGGCGAGCGCGGGTAGGATTGTTTTCTCGATGTGCTGGGCGCGGGCTGCCATGACGAGCAAAAGTTCGGTGCGCGGTGTGGGAACGTCACCGCTTTTTGGAACGCTCTTGAAGACGTTGCGGATATCTTCAGCCAACGGGGTGCCCCCGGGTTCTCGGGTCTCGAGGACCGTCAATCCCTTGTCGCGCAGAAATTGTGCCAATCTGGCTGCTTGAGTGCTTTTTCCTGAGCCTTCTCCACCTTCAAAAACGATAAAAGGCATCTCAAACCCCTGTCGGTCGATTCGAATTGTTTAAAAAAACGTCAACTCTCCGGCCATGGCCGCGGCTGTGTCGATGGGTTACCATTTTGCACAGAGTGCCCAGACGAACAATGGGTGTCCAAAAGTTGTGCATCGACAACCTTCCGAGGAGTGCTGTGTGCGGGTTGATCTGCTCACTCTATACGCTTTCTCCGACAAAACACACGCCAAACAGCGTGAGTTGTGGAAGGGATTTCTTCTTCTGGTGATGCCTGTTTTATTGGAAGCCGAAGGACTCGAAATTGAACGGGTCCTGGAATCCGCCCAGTGCCGTTCGATCGAAACGATGATATCGGCGGTCGATGCTCCCACAAGCGTGGAGCAATTGATGTGGTCGATTTCCGGCACCTTCGCAGAACTGTTGGGTCTGGAACCCGAATTGGGCCTTTCGGCATTTTTGGATGTCAACCTACCCACACGGGTCCATTCCATTGGCGGCGGCTTGCAAGGCACACGCGACGAGGTTCTGGTGTCACAGTGGCTCAGAGCCTTCCGCGACGCTCAACAGCGTCCGGAGTTCCTCGAGATCACCACCGAGTGGAAGCGCGCCTTCGATGTTTTGATGGAAGAGGGAGACGAAGAAGGCGAAGCTGGCGACGAAGAAATTTACGAAGAGTCTGCAGAAGCTGAAACTGTTGAAGCTGTTGAAGAAGAAGTTCCTACTGAACGTCGCACTTCAAAGCGTTCCAAGTCAGCCTGATCGGCAATCAATTTTCGTTTGAACTTTCAAATGGAATGTCTTCAGCACCCACGGCCTTGCGCAGATGCTCTTCTCCGGAGGTACGCTGGGCGATACGGAAGCGGTTTGACTTGCTTTCTGTTCTGTTGCCAACAGCCCGCAGTGTAGGCTTTGAGGCCGCAACAGAGTTCTGTTCCTGATCGGTTGCGCCAGATAAGGAGTGATCAGCATCAGCAGATGTTCTTGCTCTGTGCTGGGGTTGCGGATGTCCATTCACCACGTTCTGCAAATTCCGCACAGCTGAGTTCAAATTCTCGCATTGAACAGACAACTCCTCTGTTGCTGCGGCACATTCCTCTGCACTGGCAGCATTGCTTCTTGAGGTTTGCCTGAGCTCATTCAGGGCTTTGGTGATGATTGCCATGGCCTCAGATTTTTCAAAAGAGGCCTTGCTCATCTCGTGTGTCATTTGCGCCATGCGGCTGGCATTGCTGTTGATGTTGTTGATGGCTTGTCCGCACTGTCCCCAAAGGAGTGTGCCTTCGGATTGCTTTTCGTGCGCATTGTCCAGGAGTTTGTTGAAGTGTATTTGCGTCTCTTTGACGATCACGTCCGCCTTTTGGAGACTGCTCTCGATGAGCAAGTTCACATCGCGGGCCAAAGTAGCGCACGTTATGGACAGATTGCCAATTTCTTCGGCTACGACCGCAAATCCTTTTCCGTTGTCGCCAGCCCGCGCTGCCTCGACAGAGGCATTGAAAGCAAGAAGTTTTACTTGAAATGCAATTTCGTTGATGACTTTGCTTTTTTCTCCGATGTTGCCAATGAGGCCCGAAATTTCCTTCAGCTGCTGTGCATCGGCTTTGAGTTGATGCACAACTTCTTCATTTGTGTTGGTCATCCTCTGGAATGCGTCGAGTGCGTTCTCGATGACACTCTTACCCTGTTCAATTTCTTGCGCACAGCGCAAAGCAAATTCGCTTGTTTTTTGCGAGTTTTCGGCAGCGAGGCACATCGCTGATAAAAATTCCTCGGCCGAATTGGCAGCATCATCGGTGCCGGCGGACTCCAACGCTGCAGTTGCCGAAAGTCGGGAAGACGCTTCTGCAATTTGCTGGGCCGAGGCCGTTGTCTGATTCACCGAATCAGCCAAGCTTTCAGAGAAACGCCCCAGATTTTTGCCAACACTTTGCATCGTGCCACTGGCAAGAGATAGACCAGTAAACAAGCCGACGGCGGTCGCGAGCCACATCCAAAAATTCCAGGTTTTGCTCTGGTTCGCTGCATCCCGTTTGATGGATGCAATGAATGCGCGTTCAAATTGCGAAACCTCACCCGCAAGCCGCGATAAACGTTCCTCGACAGGGCGTGCCGGAACTTCAGCAGGATTGTGAACTGCAAAAGCCTGATCGTTGTCGCCTTCAATGGCAGCTTTGAGAACGCGATCGCTGATTTCTTTTCTTTTGATGATCAGATTACGAAATTCAGCCAATCTGTTTTTCTGGCTGTTGTCTGTTGTTCTGGCTTCGAGTCTGCTGAGGAACTCATCCCAATCCTTGTAAGTGTCGGCCATTTTCTTTGGGAATATTGCAGTCTCTTCGATTGTCGGTTCAAGAATGGCGCTAGCTTCAATAGCTTTCACTTTTTCAAGGCCGGTTTCCAGGCCCTTCAAAGTTGCTTCAATTTCAAAGCTGCTCGACTGCATGTCGATAGCCTTGTCGAGGCGCCACAGTCCTGTGATTCCGATCGCAGAGACAGCGAGAATGGTCAGGAGGAAAATCATCCCGACGACAAGTTTCTTCTTGTTGAAACTCCAATTTCTCATGAACATCCCCTAGGCCACGGCTGTGGAACGCATCCCAACCACGGACGACGAGATCTCTTCGAACGAAAAAAGTTTTTCTATACCAAGAACGACAATGAACTGACGTTCTTTTCGGATAAGTGCGGTCATGAAGTGGCTGACGGGAGTTCCACCAAAGTCGGGTGGATCCGTAAGCTCATCCTGAGAAAGTTGAATGACGTTTTCGATGCCGTCGATTTTCAACCCAAGTAGAGCGCCATTGCGCTCAACAATTAAAATCGATTCCTCTGTGTTGCCTTCGATTTGTTTGAGTTCGAAGCGGGTGCAGAGGTTCAGCACGGTGACAATCCGCCCACGCAGGTTCAGAATTCCCTCAACAAATCCGGGGGTGAAGGGGACTGATGCCAGGTCTCTTGCTGGTACAACTTCGCGCACTTCCCTCAAAGGCAGGGCGAATTTCTCGCCTCCCACTTTGAATGAAAGATAGCTTTCCTGGAAGTTCACGACGTCTCCTTTGCTCAGGCAACTTTCGCATTCGCTGATGGTTTTCCTTGCTCCGCTTGCCGACCCGCTTGAGAATGAACGAGCTCTTCAAGGTCAAGGATGATTGCTGGCTTGCCGTCGCCAAGAATGGTTGCTCCCACAAGTCCTGAGATGTGTTGGAGCTCGTTTCCGAGTTTTTTGATCACCACTTGCTGCTGGGTGACAATGTCGTCAACAATCACCGCAAAAGTCTTGTTTTCGTCGTTTTGAACAACAAGGGCAATGCCGTCAAAGGTTGTGCGATCCTGGTTCACAGGCTGGGTTTTGCCAAGAAGCTTTGAAAGATGGAACAATGGGACATTTTTGCCACGCAGGTTGATCATTTCGTTTTTTCCGTGAACCAGTGCGATTTCCTTTTCATGCGGTTGCACGGTTTCACTGACCTGTGCCTTGGAAACCACAAACCGCTCCCGACCTGACTTGATGACGAATCCATCCACAATCGAGATTGCCAACGGCAACGATACCCTGAAGCAAGTTCCCCGTCCTGCTGTTGATTCCACGTGGATGCGTCCCTGCACGGATTCCAGAACGTTTGCGATTTGATTCATATCGATAATGGATTGAACGCCGTGAACGGTTGTGACGCGTGGTGAAAATCCAGGATGGAAAATCAACGAACGCAGTTTCTCGTCTGAGATCTTCTCGTAGGGTGCCAGAAGTCCACGTTCAATTGCGTTCTTGCGCAATGATTCGAGATCGATTCCCCGACCGTCGTCGCGAATTTCGATGACGACGGTGCGCGCTTGACGCTTTGCGCTGATTTCGATTTTTGCCTGCGCTGGTTTGTTGGTTCGGCTGCGAACATCGAGCTCTTCAATACCAAATTTGAGTGAGTATTTGACGAGCTCAAAAAGTGGCTGTGACACGAGGTCGAGTATCGCTTTGTCCAACTCGACGTCGTCACCCCAAAAAGACATTTCCACGCTCTTGTTGATTTCGCATGCATAGTCACGAGCAAAACGTTGGATTTTGAGGTAGGTCGGTTTGACTTTGACCAAGCGCAGACCCATCGAGATTTCCTGAACCTCGCGGACGATTTTGGCCAGCTGTGAGAAGGTTTTTTGTAGTTGCGGGTGATCGATACCTTTTTTGTGCTCTTCGATGGAGCTTTGCAGGATGACCAGTTCGCCCACAAAGTTGACCAACCGATCGATTCGGTCGAGTCCAATCTTCACTTGCTCTTCCGAAGTTCCAAGTCCACCCAACAGTGCTGCCGGAAGAAGAGTCTCGACTTCAGACGCCGAAGTGTGCGACGCGAGATTTTGTTCGGAGGCCTCTCGGGCCAACGCAAGAGCAGGGTTTGTTGCAGATGAGCCGAAATCTCCTTCCGGTTCGGGAAAGTCTTCGTCAGGTGCAACTTGTCCGTCTTGATGAGACGCTTCAGTATCGCTGATTTCAAACGTCTGTTCGGTCCTGTCTTCTGTTGCAAGAACACCCACAGCTTCCGTTGCTTTTTCATTTTGGGTGTTTTCTGTTTCGCTGTGAGCGGGTCCGGCCTTGGAATAGGATTCTGTGTTGGTTGCGTGCGGAGCAGCGTTGGATTCGAACGCCGATGCAGCCTGGACCGTATTGAGGTTCACCTGTGCCGCCAGCATTGTCAGTCGGAGTATTTCAGCCTGGATTGCAGCGAGTTTTGGGTCGATGGAAGTGAAACTGTTGACTTGAGTTGCGCCGAGTTCTCCTGGTGTCGTCACCGTTGGAAGTGAAGCTGACGGTTTTGGTTCGTCGATCATGGCCGGTTGTGGTTGTTCCGGCATTTCAAACAACACTGCCTTGAGGTCATTGCCGACAAACCAGATGTCTCCGGCTTCTGCCGGTCGGGGCAGGTTGATGGGCTGGAACTCGGGCTTTTTGCGGCGCAGATTCTTCATCGCCTCGACAATGTTTTCACCAGTCTCTGAGGATTTTTTTCCCGAACGCAGAGCTTTGATGCCAGAGGCAAGAAAATCGCGCGCCGAGAGAAGCAATGAAACAATCTCTGAAGAAATCACCAATTTTTCGTCTTTCAAAGACGACATAAAATCTTCAAGTTGGTTCGCGAAGTTTGCGATCTCATCGAATCCCAATGCGGCTGCCGAACCTCTCAGGTTGCGCGACATGCGGCAGAGCCGATCGATCACGCGGCTGTCCGGACCAGATTTCTCCAGTTCCAGAAAGCATTGTTCAAATTGCGCGAGGGTTTCATCCGATTCCTG
>JBDLRR010000359.1:0-7871 GCA_039799985.1 Pseudomonadota bacterium
TGCCACTCTGGCTATCTTGCGGGAGCCATCAACAAGATCTCGAGCAAGTGGCAAGGCCAACGCAAGAGCAAGGGTAGAAACCTCATCATCTTGACTGCGGTTTCTACCGAACAATTGTCAAAACCCACAAACCAGGACACCAGCGCGGAAGGCATTGGCAACCCCTTCAGCTACGCAGTCCGCAATGCTCTCGCCGGAAAAGCCGACGGGGCTGTGGATGGACAAAAAGACGGGCAGACCACCATGGCAGAGCTGGTGAAGTTTGTTCTTGCAACCGCCAAAGAGAAGAGCCTGGATCAATACGCTGAACCGCAATTTGCCGGTGAATATAATGAGAACGAAGTGTTCCTTTGAGAGGCAGGTTCACCTGATCCGCGTTTCAACTCCGGCTCGCAATCCATAGGTTTGACCCAAGTCGACTTGTCCTGCAATCCAGCCCTTGGTCTTGCCTTCCAGCTCCAACCACGGTTGGAATCCGAGTTGGCAATCATGCACAAGCTTTACAGCCAACAAGGCTCCAGGTTGTGGCTTGAGTGCGAAGAAGTCGAGATTCTTGGGCTGCAACCAGAGCGCTGCACGAGCACCAATGCCAAACGAGCCATCACCCACAGGAACGGGTCGATGCTCGATATCAATTTGAGGATATGATTTTTTCTGGTTGGAGTTTTGTTGCCATGCAAAAAGCAAACCCTGCGTTCCAAAAGGCGTCTGTTTGCTGAGTGTCTTCATGAAAAGATTCAATCTGAGCGCGGTTCCGAAAGGTGTCACATAATGCGCGAGTGAAGCGTTCAAACCCAATTCGCGGCCGGTGGTTGGACTGGTCATCGTAAAGTAATCAAAGCCAAACATCTGCGGGTCGACGAAATTCACAAGGTGCCATCGCGACTGGCGCAGCAAATAATCTTGCTCTTCAGAGGTCAAATCTGATTTTTTTGTATAGCGGCGAATACCAACGCCCGATGGATGCTGACCGCGTGCTTCGAAAGGTTCGTCGGGACGATGCAGGTCACGCACCCAGCCCAGATAATCCATTCCAACAAAATCGCGTTTTTTGATATTGCTGCCTTCTTCCTTCTCGTTGTCGAGCGTCGCTTGATCACCCTCCCCAGCAGCCGAAGAATTGATGTAGCTCCAGCTTCCAAATGAAAGCATCAGCATGGTCGACCAATCGACGGTGTTCTGATTTTTGAAGAATCTGTCTTTCTGCAATGACAAATAGAATTCACGCTCAGACTCATCACCGGCAACTGAAAGTCGCAGGTGATCCTTGGGATAATATTTCTTCATCCGCACAAGATCTTCATCTGCCTGACCACTGACAGAGTA
Organism: Pseudomonadota bacterium; assembly: GCA_039799985.1. Taxonomy (GTDB): domain Bacteria; phylum Bdellovibrionota_B; class Oligoflexia; order Silvanigrellales; family Silvanigrellaceae; genus RFOM01. The sequence continues at coordinate 1,327 of JBDLRR010000359.1, forward strand.
AGTCTCCTGAAATGGTTTGAAGTCGTTGATGGTGTTTTCGCTGGGAACATTGCGTTGGGTCATCACCGCTCGATGCCACTCTTCATGCATCCAGCCGGGCGACAAAGGGAAAGTTCCAAGGAGTTGATCCGTCACAATATAGGCTGCACTGTTGAGCCAAAACTTGTAGCCGGTGGCGTTTGAATCAAGAACCTGACCCAGCCCCCAATGCACGACGCTGTTCCAGTTGCGGGCGAGGTCGAGCGACTGCGCCATGCTCGGACTCTTGTATCCGTGCCGCAGGTTGTATGGTGAATCGAGAAGTGTGAAGCGAACGATGGCAGACACGGAGCTGTCATCAGCATGAGCAAAAACAGGCGACAAAAGCGCCGACACAAAAACTGCTTTATTCATTCACCACTCCACCAGACGGCAAAACTGAAAAAAGAAAAATCCACCCCAAAACAATGAAGTCGGGATGGCGCTTTTTCAAGTTCTTCAAATTAAAATTCTGGTGCCTGGAGTTTGGTTCGAGGTCACAGACGAATCTTTCAGGCTAGAGCACTGAAGCGTTTCGTTATTTGTTGACCAGATCAGACCAAGCTGCCGACAAGCCATTTGCATCTTCAACACTGAGCAACTTTGTTGACTCGTTGCCTACGACCTTGAGCATGCATTCTTGGGTCTGAAGATTGCGGCCGTTTGAATCCCTCAGCACGCACTGATCGTTGGTTCTGCCCAACAAGACTCCATAAACGCGTGACGAAAAAGTTGAATTCAAACGGCGAATCGACTCCTGCAATATGCCAGTGTCTTTGTCTTTGGCAGCCCCGTCAGAGAAGAAAACAACACTTTCCAGATCCAGTTTCTTTTGCCTGAGGTTGTCGTCATGGCTCTGCAGAGCAACACTGATTCCGCGCTCGTAGTTTGTTGTGTCATAGTCGGGATTGTCGCATACGCCTGCGCGGAATTTTGAGCTGACGTCTTTTCTGGACTGCGAAAGCAGGCTGTTCATTGTACCAAGGTTTTTGGCACTCTTGCTGAAGGTCACAACCGTCAAGCGGACTTCTTCATTGGAATTGAGTTTTGTGCGCAATGAGTCAACAAGATCCAACATCGCATCAAAGCGTTTGCAGGCAACGTCGCTGCCCGAATTGGGTTGCTGGGTGGAAGGGTCAATGTAGAGCGACCCGGACTTGTCCATGATGACGTACAAATCGAGAGTTTTACCTGCAGCAGCAAAACCGGGCGGGTTGTTGTTTCCGTTTTCAGCCGGCGACTTGTCGCCTTTGCCGCCCGCAGCCGGAGGACCCCCAGCGTTGGAGTTGAACGATGAGTTGGAACATGAGGGCATAAACACGGCGGTCAGGCCAACTGCGACAAGGCTCGCACGCGCGAGTAAGTTCATTTCAGTTTTCACGGTCCCACTCCTGCTTGTTCAAAGAGGCCAGCGGTTCAGACGCGATAGCCCGAGCAGAGTGGAGCAGGAAATATGCCAAAAAAACTTTAGCAATTTTTAATAGAAATTTTTCACACGGGTGTTGAAGAATTCGACACTCACGGATTTGCGACACCTGTCACAGAAACAGTGCCAATGGGTTCGGTGCTGAATTTGTCGATGGCGGAAAGCCTGTCCAACCAAACATCATCAAAACCATACTTTGCGAATACGAAGTCGATGGTTTGCGACAAGTCCGGCACAACCATGGGCGAGAATTCGATTTGGCATTTGCTGGTCAACCAGGGGATGGTGCAACGAATGGTTCCGGAATCGCCCTTCAAAACCCGCTCGGTGCCATTGTTTTCGACTTCCTCAAAACTCACTTCCGTCTTTTTGCCGGCACTCAGGTCTTCGGGCATCGCAAACGTCAGGATGGTCTTGCCTGCGTCGGTCGTGATGACCTTGTACGAGTCGATTTTGTGGGTTGCAAACGGCTTGAGGCTGTCATCCGGCACTGGAAAAGTGTACTCGGCTGCAAAAGTCTTGGTTGTATCAGCAAGAGCACCCGGGGTGAGTCCAATGAACAGGGCTCCTGCAGCAAGCGGACGCAAAAACAAACTGGAAAAAAGCTTTGTCATGTCGGGGCTCCGAATCTGGGTGTTCATCGCAACCCTCGGACGCTAGCTACAAACATTGACCAACACAAGCACCAAATGAGACAAGGCCGGGCAGGAGAGTTTGAATGTCAATCAATGGAAACCAATCAAATGAATTGAAAATTTTGGCGAGCAGGCTATTGACCCGCTCGGGCGACCAGGCTTGGGATTTTGCAATCCCCATCTGTTTGGTCAGTCTTTTTCCTTCCCAATTTTCTTTGGTGGCTTTTCTCTACTTGGTTTCCAAGCTCGGGTCGTTTGTTTTTCAGCCGTGGCTTGCAGGCTTCATTGACCGCTGGAAGCGTCTCAACACCGCAGCATTGGGCACCGGCCTGCAACTGGCCAGTGTTTTGCTCGTCACGACCTGTATTTTTCAGCTGTCGCATTCGGCAGACGCACACACAGCGCTCTGGAGACAACCACACTTGTGGCCGTTGCTGGGGGGAATCACCCTCGGGACTGTTGTGTCGAATCTTGGTTCTGGTTTGATGGATATCGCGGTTGGAAAAGATTGGATTCCAGTCTTGGTGGCCAAGGATCGTCTACCCGTGGTCAACAGTCGCTTGCAGACTCTCGATCTGATGACTGAAGTTCTCTCGCCCGTGATTGCCGGACTCATTCTTGCTCATTCATCCCATTCCCGCGACCTCACGGGCCTGGGAATCATTGCTGCATGGAACGTTGTCTCGTTTGTTCCTGAAATTCTGCTGCTGAGAAACGTGTTTCAAAGTTCTTCCCTGCTGCAGGAAACGGTTGCCGCCGACCCCGCGTCACGCGAAGGAATTGTGGCGAAAACCAAACTCGGCTGGAGCATGTTTATCCGGCAATCAACTGTAACGGTGATGATTGCCAATGCGTGTTTGTGGCTCTCGGCTTTGAGCCCGCACGGAGTTCTGCTCACCGGATTTCTGAAAAGCGGATGGAACCTGCCCGAAACGACGCTGGGAATATTCCGCGGCCTGGGTGCGGTTTTTGGATTGCTCGCAACAATTGTGTTTCCTTGGGTTCATCGACGCCTGGGCTTGGTGCCGTCAACGCGCCTTTTCATCGTCTTTCAAGCACTGGTGGTGCTGCTCAGCTTTCCATTTTTCTATATGGAAACCGCAGGTGGTCTTGTTTTTCTCGGGCTGATTCTTTTGTCGCGCATAGGCCTTTATGGTTTTTGCCTGGGCGAAACGGAAATCCGTCAAAGATGGATTCCACAGGGTCAACGAGGGCAGGTCAACGGCGTTGCTGGTGCATTGACGAGCTTCGCAACTCTGGTGTTGTTTGGACTGGGAAGTCTACTGGGCGACAAAAACAACTTCATCTTCATGATCGTCATTTCAATATGCTCGGTGCTTGCTGGCGCTGTGTTGTTCTTGAGATGGTCGTTGGCAAAGCAAGAAGTCGATCACCCGAATGAAGCTCCAGTCGGGTGAACTTGGTGACTCAGATTTCGATCTGAACCCCAACTTCCATGACCTGTTTTGCGGGCAGGTTATAGTACGAAACAGGGGAGAGGGCGTTGCGCCCCATGAATGCGAATAAACGCTCACGCCACAACGACATACCCGCTTTGCGGGTGGCTAGTACAATTTCGCGACCAAGGAAGAAGGTTGTAGCTTCGGGAACGATGTTCATGCCTTTTTCGTTTGCCAATTGAAGCACACCGGCGAAATCGGCATCATCCATAAATCCCACTGCAACCTTGATGCGGAACAAACCTTGCGTGAGTTCTTCGACATCAACCCGGTTTGTCCTTTTGACATGGGGAATGTCTTTGGTGACAAAGGTGATGAGGAACACCCGCTCGTGCATGACTTTGTTGTGCTTCAGGTTGTGGCTCAGCGCCAGCGGCACAGAATCGGGACGACCCGACATGTAAATTGCCGTTCCTTCAACACGCTCATGACGTCGATTGACGAATTCATCCACCAGTGCTGAAAACGGAATCGAATGTTCTGCCAAGCCCGCTGCCAACAACTTGCGCCCTTGGATCCAGGTGACCATGAGCAGATAAATTCCGCAGGCGATGACCAGCGGAATCCAGCCGCCGTGGAGAATCTTGAGCGAGTTTGAACCGAAAAATGCAAGGTCGATGAGGATGAGGGGAACAAATACACCCAGACTGATTGCCGCACTCCATTTCCAAACCGAGCGGGCCACCACCGCTGCAAGCATGGTGGTCACCAGCATTGTCAGCGAAACAGCAATACCGTAGGCCGCAGCCATGGATGATGAGTTTTGAAATTCAATCACAAGCCAAATAGCACCAATGCACAACGCCCAGTTTACGAAAGGCACATAGATTTGCCCGATCTGCTTGTCGGATGTGTGGACGACGCGCATGCGCGGAAAATAACCAAGCTGAATGGCTTGTTTGGTGAGCGAGAAAACGCCCGAAATGAGTGCCTGAGAGGCGATGACTGTCGCCATCGTGGCCAGCGCAACCATCGGATAAAGTGCCCAAGAAGGCACCAGCTTGTAGAACGGGTTCTCGACCGCAGTCGGATCCTGAAGGATGAGCGCTCCCTGCCCGAAATAGTTCAAAAGCAGGCATGGCAAAACCAGCGTGAACCAACCAATGCGGATGGGCTTTTTCCCAAAATGCCCCATGTCGGCATAGAGTGCCTCACCGCCCGTGACGGTGAGAAAAATGGTGCCGAGGATCAAATATCCTTTGGCTCCATTCATCATGAAAAAATCAACCGCGTACATCGGGTTCATTGCCGCGAGCACAGAGGGGTTATCAATAATCTTGGTTAGGCCCAGAAGACCAAGAGCAAGAAACCAAATCGCAGTGATGGGGCCAAAGATCGAACCAATGCGGTCTGTACCGAACCTTTGAACCGAAAAAATACCAAACAAAATAAAAATCGTGATGAGCGGAACGTATGGCTCGAACATCGGAGTCGCCTCTTTGAGGCCCTCCAGTGCAGAAAGAACTGAAATCGCTGGAGTGATGATCCCATCACCGTAGAGCAAAGTTGAACCGAAAATACCGAGCATCAAAATCATCTGGGACCAGCGCTCGGTTTTGATGCCACCGTTTTTGCGAGCCAAAGTCTCGAGCGCCAGAATGCCACCCTCGCCTTTGTTGTCTGCCCGCAAAATCAGGACAACGTACTTGAGGCTGACGATCATCATCAATGACCAGAAGATCAGTGACAGCGCGCCAAGAATGTTGACCGGCATTGCCTTGAAGCCGTGCTCCCCGTGGAAAGATTCACGGATGGCATACAAGGGTGAAGTACCGATGTCGCCAAAAACGACGCCAATAGCTCCAATGATCAAAGAGTGAATCGAGGATTTGGGATGGTGACCTGATTCGGTCGAACCTGTGTCGCTGGAATCTGACAAAAAAAACCCCAGTTAAAGTTCAATTGATGCTCTAAAGAGCAAAGAACTTTCTATCAGAAAACAATTCCCGAGAACAGAGCAGCGTCAGGACGAAAAAGTTGAAAAAAATGGTGTTTTGTAACGCACCAGCAGAATTGTCATTCGTTTTGTATCTTTAGGGGTTTGCGGAATAGGTTCGACCTGTCGCCGTCAACTGACCGTTTTCATCAAATAGTGCAGAAGTGCCGACTTTTGAATCATGCCAAGCGTACCTTTCTTCGAAAGGTGTCTTTTCCATCCAGCCCAGGGTCTCGCGAATAAATGTTTCTACGTCCTGCTGTTCGAATTTTTCAGGGTGTCGAGTACCAGGCCACCCGCGGCGACTCGAGCTGCATGTGAGAATCGACTTTGCTCATGGTGAAGCAATTACGACGTCATGATAATCTCTCAAAAAACACCTTCTGCATCCGGAGACTTGAAGACTTTGGCAGCCCATTTGTTCCGTCGATACAAAAACAAAATACCTCAGTGGCTTGGGATCAAGCTTATCAACGCTTGGCCGCCCTTCATGGGTGCCGGAATCGCTATTCGTCATGTCAGCGATGATTTCAAACACATCCGGGTTGAGCTTAAACGGTCGTGGTACAACATCAATTACGTTGGCGTGCAATTTGGCGGCAGCATCTATGCCATGGTCGACCCCTTTTACATGCTGATGCTGATGCACAATCTGGGTGAAGATTACATTGTCTGGGACAAGGCAGCCCAAATTTCATTTTTAAAACCAGGACGCAGCTCTCTTTTTGCCGAGTTCAACATCGACGATCGACTCATTTCAGAAATTCAAGAGAAGACTGCCGGGGGAGCAAAGCACGTTTTTGATTTGCCCATTTCCATCACCGACAACGAGGGCGAGCGGGTGGCCCACGTCATAAAGACACTTTACGTTCGAAGAAAAAAAGAAAGCTGATCACGAATTATCTGCTGAATTCATCTTCACTCAAAAATACATTCATCAAAAGCAGATTCGCTGCGTGACGCCGCCAGTGGAATGCCATAATTTTGCGATGCCCTGAATTTCTTTTGAAGTATCGATGCGACTACCACCGAACAGGAAAGGAAACGCGCGATGCAAACAAGAATTTATG
>JBDLRR010000360.1:0-3440 GCA_039799985.1 Pseudomonadota bacterium
TTAACTCGGCACAAAACGCGGATGCCTGAAGGGGTAATGATTGATTCTAAATATGTTTAATATTATTGGCAGCTTGTGAGGCTTCCGGCGACTTTTCCAGATTGATTTTGCAGAGCCGCTGTTGATGTTGATGCGGAAGAACTGTCGATTTTTCCATTGGACGTGGTGCCTGAGTTGAGAGTTATTTTTGCCGTTTCTTCAATCCAACTGCGGTATGGCGCGATCAGGGTATAGTTTGCGTCTCCTGAAGAGCAATTCATGTTTTCGGGTGGTTGTACAGTTTCGTTGATGCCCTGAACAATTCCAAAAACCTGCGATGTTTGTTTCACGTATCCAGGGCCGCCGGAATCGCCAAAGCATGCCCCGCGCGCGCTTCCTGTTGTATCGAGGACCCGAATTTGATTGACGATTGAAGTGTTCGGAAAATTTTCTTTGCTGACAATCTTGTCGAGCATTGACTCTGTTCTGCGCTTGGTTCCGGAATCTTTGCCGTTGTCTCTTGTGATCCCATATCCAATCAACACCACGGGGGTGGATTTTGTGAGGGTTGAAACGTCGTCAACAAACCTTGCGGGTGTGATGTCTGGCGGAAGATCAGTTTTGAGCTGCACAACGGCGATATCGTGGTACTGGCCATTCCATTCCGGATGTTGTTTGAATGCTGCGATACCGATAATTTCAGTAGGTTTAAGATTATTCAGCGACACGCTTGATGTGACACCTATTGATGTTTTGCTGACGGGCCGTTGGGGTTTTGAAAAACAATGTGCGGCAGTGATTAGAACATTTTTTGCTGCCACAACTGCAGTGCATGTTCCCGCCAGATTCCCAGATCCGTCTGCAAGCTCATGGGTCACTTGAAGTGCAACGGCAGAACGTTCAATCGGATCGGCATTGCTGGTGGTCTGTCCGCTGACGATGTTCAAGGTTCCCCGCTCTTTGAGCATCAGTTTTGCAGCTTCTGAATTCTGTTTTGGAATACAAAACCGAGTGGGAGTCGGAATGCTGGGAGTTGCAGCACAAGATTGCAGGACTGCGGCCGATGCGACCCATCCAACAAAAATACACAGGTTTTGTGCAGCCGCTCGGATATACATTTTACCGCCTTCGACGGCGTATCGGTTTGTTTTGATTGATTTATGAGTTGAAATTGATAAGTCTCCAGAACGCCTGGCTTCCTGATGCCGTTCGAAATCCTTGTGACTGGGTATCCCTTTTCAATTTTGGGTGTTAAAAGCCCCAAAAATTGAGGAGATAAATGGTCATGCTGAATAGTCAACTAGAAAAAGTGAGTTATATCATTGGGCTCGATATTGGTCGTAACCTTGCCAACCAAGGAATCGACGTTGATGCCAAGGCTCTTTCGTTGGGCGTTGCTGACGCGCTTGGAGATGCGGAGCCAAAAATCACTGAATCCGAAATGCAGACAATCATGACCGCGTTTCAATCTGAAATGGAACAAAAGCAAGCGCGTATTCAATCTGCCCAGTCAGAAAAAAATGTTACAGACGGCAAAGCCTTTCTTGAAATCAATCGCATGAAAGAGGGCGTCGTTGCTCTGGCCTCTGGTCTTCAGTACCGCGAAGTGAAAGCTGGTTCGGGTCGTTCTCCCAAGCCAACCGACAAAGTCACAACCCACTACAAGGGGACTCTCCTTGACGGCACAACTTTCGACAGCTCCTACGAACGTGGTGAGCCAGCGACGTTTCCAGTCAATGGCGTGATTGCCGGTTGGACTGAAGCTCTCCAGTTGATGAAGGAAGGCGCGGTTTGGGAATTGTATATTCCTGCAGATCTGGCCTACGGCGCGCGCGGTGCGGGTGGAAAAATTGGTCCGCATGCAACACTCGTCTTTACAGTCGAACTCATCCGGGTTCACTGATTATCCAAGTCTACTGATCGTTGGCCGGAGTGCAGGTACGATAACCGTGCCGCGCTCCGGCCTTCATTTTTTCTCCGGTGTTGCGACCGTGTGCATCGAGTTTTTTCGCATCTGCGACAAGTTGTTGAATCGGTTTTCTGAGCCGCGCACCCAGCTTTGTCATCTGGTATGCATATCCCATGCTGAATGCCTCGGTCTCTGCCAGCGCTGCTGGTCTTTTCAGAACGGCCATGCGGCAACCCAGATGAAATCCGGCGTAGGCTTTGTATGTTTGGGTTTCGCCTTCTTCCACACCCGGCAGTGTTGCAATTCCAGTGCGTGTTGAAAACAACAGGGCCAGAAAATCTTTTGTGTAGTCGAGTCCGTTCTGCGCGGGGAAAGTTGCGTATTGCGTGAGTGCCGGAAAAACCTTCGCATATTCCTCGAGACGTTTCTCAAAAAGTAGATTGGCCTTGAGTCGGTCTGCCTGCACTGCGTTGTCATCGAGCCCCAAAAAGCCGGCGAGAAGTGCAATCCGGACGGCACGGTTTTCGAGTCGTGTTGGCAATTTTCTTGAAAGAATAAGGTTGAAGTCGATTTCATTCTGATTGGATATTTCTGTTCCTATTTCGTGAACTGCTTGTGGTATAAATGCTATCAACTCTTTGTCTTTGCTGAGCTCCGCGGCCGCATCGACGTCGGCCGCCATACAAAATGGACCATAAAGATCGTTGTCATTGCGGCAATACGGACGAAGAATTGTGACAGAGTCTTTGACGAAGCCATTTGGTAGCTTCGCTACAAGTCTGCTGATAGAGTCCATTGCAGAGCTTGCCGTCACAACAGGATCGCTGAGAGTCCTTATCTTCGAAGCCTCTTTACAATCGAATTCCAGGGCGGTTTCAAAATCAGCAGGATTGAGCTGAGATGCAGGCCAGGCTTTTTGCACAGCATTGAAAGAGGAAACAGCACAATCCGAGAGTCGCGCCAGCGCTTTGCTGTTTTGGTTTTGGGTTGAAACTTTGCACGCGACCAGAGACACGACGGCAAGACACAAGACTGATTTCATTGTTGACCTCGCGACGGGGCTAATCGGTGCGTCGGTTAAGAAACTCAATCACTTAAGGAGTTGGGTGGTCTGGTTAAGAATAAGTAGCTAAAAAGACGATGTTAATTCAAATTTTTCAATCCAGGATTTTACCTGTTCAACCATTCATGGGGTTGTGTTTTACAAGTGGCAGTTGGATTGCTGACCATCCCGCCATCAGATGCTTCATCAGTCGAGTCCTAAGTCCACCCGCCTGTTCTTGCTTCAAAAGATAAACGTTGGCATTTCGACCCAGTTCCACAAGCAGATCGTCGCTTGTTTTGAGCTCATCCACCAAATGAAGTTGATGTGCCATTCGTCCCATCCAGATTTCGCCGGTTGAGACGACATTGATGTCGACTTGCGGACGGAAGTGGGCAACGTGTTGTTTGAAGAGTTCGTGGATGACGATAATATCTTGCTGGTGTTTGTATTTCTTGCTGTCGGTCAGTTCTCCGAAGAGTGTGACTGTCCTCTTGTGGTCTCCTGCCG
>JBDLRR010000361.1:0-4207 GCA_039799985.1 Pseudomonadota bacterium
AAAGTCAGCTTTTCAGAGACCTGAACTTGGGTGATTTTGGGAAGACAGTACTCAACAGGATCTTCAAGCGTGATAACTGAGTACTTGTCGCGCTCGATGGCACACAAAGCGCTCATCAGTGTGACTGTCTTGCCGCTCCCTGTCGGGCCGGTCACAACAATCAAACCCTGATTGGAAGCCAGTGCCAAAGAAAGTGAACGGACCGCGTCATCTGGCAGCCCCAATTGTTCAAGCGAAAATTGATTTTCGCGCGGCAATATCCGAATAACGATTTGTTCGGATTCACGCGCACCCAAGTGCACTGGCACAAGACTAACGCGGTAATCGGACGCTGTAGCCGATTCTGAAAATCGGCTGTCTTGCGCAAATCCCTTTTGGAAGGCGAGCCCAGAGCGTCTTTTGACTTCCTTGAGCAGATCGTCCCATTCCAAGTTGTCTTCAATCACACGGAACGTCTGCAGATGACCTGAAATCCGAAAGCGGACGTCTCCACCCGTGACTCGCGGAGAAAAATGAATATCTGAGACTTTGAGCTCTTTGGCTTTTGTCAGGTAGTAGCCGAACGCCTGCGCGAAGACATGAGTGCTTTTCACCACTCACCTCCCTGCGAGTGAAGTGCGGCGCAGACGGCTGCATTTTTCTTGAGGTGAAGTTGATGCGCTGCGCTCCAGCCTCCGAGGGTTTCAAAAGGCTCTTCGCAGGTCTCGCGTTTTCGCCACACTGCAATGACGTACGTGCCCTTGCGTTCAGACAGCGGGTTCAACTCATGGAACGTCCGCTGCGCGATGTTTTCCAAAGGAGCTGGAGCGACCAACGGAAAAGGGGCTCCGGGTTTGAAGCATGTGCCGGGGGAAGACTGCGGGAAAACGATTTGCCACTTGTCATCGGGGCGCAGTTTCCAATTGTCGTTGAGGTTGAGGTCTGCTGCTGCGGAGCTGAACCGATAGGCCGCTTGCATGGCCGAAAGCAGCGGATCCCCTGTCACGCTCCATCCGGAGCGGGGAAGGAGATTGCCCCATGCGCCCACGCAAAGCTTTGAGGATATTTCCAGTGGTCCAAGGGTGAGGGGCGCAAGGGCATCGGATGTCGGCCGCAGGAGCTTCAGGCTCGCCTCGGAGTAGCCCACAGGACGCGCGCAGACCTCTCCGGGCATCGCTTGAAAGACCTTGCCCAAGCCAACGTCCGAAACGGCTCCTTTGACTGCCTCCAGCCCACCCGTCAGGGCTGCCCCTTGCGGGCTATTGCAGAGCGCAGAACCAATCGGCGACCACGCAAAGGCATAGGGTGCATCAACCAGGTTGTCGTTCCATTGTCTTGGAATGAACTCAGAGAGCGCCGCAAAGCAGGTGGGAATCTCGGTCCCCGTAATGCCGGGAAGGGGAGTAAAACTTCCCATGAGATTCGCGTAAGGCATCACCAAAATGCGCGCATGCCAAAACATCGCATTGGTCACCGCATCCGGCTGCGCACGCGAGAGCGCCTGCACGGGAGCAACGACTGATGCCTTCCAATATTTATTCGCAAGCTCCAAGTGGGTCTTGAGCAGCCGCCCATCGGCCGCAACGGTAAAGACGCTCTCACCTGGCGAGGTTGTCACCTCAATAAAGAACTCAGGCAGCCACATTTGCAGGTGATCGCCGGGATAAGTCACGCACAGCGGACAAACTCCCTTCACCTTTGTGCATCCCGAACGACCACGCACCACCGACCAACTGGCACAACCCGCAAAGGGCGTTCCACCGGCAAAACTCTGAAGAGCAAAAGCCGGCGACGAAAACGTGCATGCATTGAAAGGTGCAGTCGTAAAGCCGAATGCAGACACTGAACCCGCAATGACTGCAAACACGGTGGCGAAAAAAAGGCATGGCGATGCCAAGACGCTCAAAAAGCGTTTCATTTTATGCTCCAAAAATGTGGACTAGAATTGAGCTTTAGTCGTTATCCATCTGTCACAATGCTAAGAATCGACACAGGCTCTCCAAATTTGGACGTCGAACGTTCAAACTCATCGAGCAATGCTTTGAATTTCTCGTTAAATTTCTTTTTATCTTCTGGAGTCAGCCACGCCTTCTTTATTTCAACTTTGATTTGCCCTGTGCCTTCATGACTCCGCACGAGCGACTGCACATAACCAAGGAGATGCTCTGGTTGAGTCAACATCTCTTCTGTTGAGGGCACACCGCGTTCCTGTGTCGAACTCAACGCTTCTCTCGTGCATGGCAATCCAGAACGAGCAATCGAAGTGCAAAAGTCCTTCAAAATCCGATTCTCAAATTCATACTTTCGAAAGGGATGACGAATATTCGAGAATCGACGTCGCTCACTGAGCCACTCAAAAATATCAGTGGCGTAGGGGTGAGCCTCAATGAATCGTAAATCAACCATACCCAACACTCCTTTCGCATTGTTCATGCGCCGCCCGAACCATCAGAAAAACTAACGCTCCGAAACGTGCACATGAGACTTGATGTAGGAAATAGAAGCCTATATGGTCAATACTGGAGCGTATCGGCTCAACCGACACTCAACCTTCATGTGTCAGTTTTTCCGACATTCGGAGGATCCGTGCGAGAGCAAAAACTATCAGACGAAACGAAGGAAGCGATTCAAAACAAGCTGCACCATTACCTTGTCCGCTATCGTTCAAGCGCAAACAAAACCCAAAGCCAGCTTGCATCCGAGATGGGCTACTCGCTCAGTGCGTTCAGGGCATTTGAAAGGCAGTTTAGTGAAGACAACCGCGTCATCACAGCGGTCGAAACCTTGAAACAGTTTGCAGACTTGGAAAATTTGGACGTGGCCGAGTTCACGAACTACCTGTTCTCAGGCGCAAAACAAAACCAAAATGCCAACAAGTCATTGCGACGTTGGGAAACAGAGCTTTTAGACGCGCTTCGTCATACTGACCAGAGCATCCGCAGAGCATGGTCTGAAACGATCATGAAATATCCAAGACGAGACCTCAACATGCTCTTAGAAGCGCAAACACAAATTGCGCATATCAAAGAGAAAATTGTCCTGTCGTCTTTGTCTATCCTTTTGAAGTGGCAGGCAAAACAGAATCCATGAGCCAATCAAGATCAGGTGGGCTCTTTGTTGGATTACTCAGCACCAGCGCAAACTCGTGGGCAATTTCTGGCGGGGGTTTATTCACCGAATAAAGAACAATGGGGCCCTTAAACTGTTTGCGAATCTCAGGAATAAAATCAAAGAGATATTGAGAGGTTTGCAACACAGGATCGGTCAATTCCCAGTCTGCCACAAGAATATCGACCATCGACAACTTGGCGAAACACTCCTCAAAAGTCCCAAACCACAGAGTCACAGATGGTCTTTGTGTCGCATGACTGGCGATTTCCCAAGGAAAATAGAGGTATTCCATGTCTTCCAAAATACCCAACACCACTCTCTTTCCCAACGAAAAACCCTCCAAAATGCAGTGTCTTTTTTTCCAACACTCAAAAAAACAGCGACAGAAAAACCAACTTTGCTGAGCTCAATGCAATGGCTCCTGACGAGAATCAGGGACTCATAACGCTGAATTTCAAACACCCAAACTGTGTCTAATGAAGGCCTCAAACGAAAATGGCTTGGGCAAGAACGCATTCGCTCCCGAGCCCAAAGCACGTGAAACACTCTCAGCATCTGTCCTGTTTGAACAAACGAAAATACGAGACTTGTCACCACGCACGGCTCTAATTCGCTTCACAACCTCAAAGCCATCAATGTCAGCCACTCCCAAATCAAGATCGACAACAAAAACATGAGCCAAACGAATCGACGATTCATCGAGAAGCATTGGATTCTCGCATTCATCAATCTGGAACAAGCGACTGCCTCGATGAGCGCCGAAGCTGCGCTTTACGTGCTCTCTATCCGCTGCATCATCATCAATAACGAGCAAGCGAATCGAAGGCTGAGCGAGGGAGGATGAGCTGCCTGCATTCTCGGATGCGGCAATATGAGAAGAAATTCCATCGCCAGGCAATGAAACAGCTCTGCTCTGACTGCCAAATTCATTTAAGTCACCAGACCATTTTTCAGCGATATTATCTCTCTCAGACGCCACGTTTACATCAAACTCAAATTCGACCTGATTCGCATCAAGTGAATTTGAGACTGAGATTTTCCCACCATGGGCTTCGACAATATGCTTTGCTATCGCAAGACCAAGTCCGGTTCCGCGAGTCTTACCTTCTGTGAAGCG
>JBDLRR010000362.1:0-4768 GCA_039799985.1 Pseudomonadota bacterium
AAGCTTCGCCAAATCAAAAAGAGCAATTGCTGCGTCTTGAAGAGCAGGTCGCCGGGCTTTACAGCCAGAGCCTTTTTCTGCGCGAAGACGAAGAACGCACATTGCAGCAAGCTGCCCGCGAACTCGACAAACATGCCGCCTTTCTGTTTCTCTTTGAATCCGAAGACAACTCGTCAGGACGCCCGTTGGGTCGACGCATTATCAAAATGCTGATTGAAGCACTCCGCATTAAAAAGTCAGGTCGTCCGTCAGACGCGGAACGCTTGGCTCGGATGCGTGAAGAAGCGATGTCCTATCGTCGTTCGCAAACAAAAAAGGGCTTTCTTGGACGATGCCTGACCTCGGTTGCATTTTCCGGCAACCAGAAGCGCGTTGAGAGTTTGAAGGCGACAGAAATGCAGGTTGCAGTTGCGAGCGCAGAGGCAAGGCAAAAGGCCGCGTTTCAACTTCTTTCCTTGATGTTTGCTGACAGGTTCCTAGGTAAAGAAAAGAGCTGTGAAAGCGATCAAATCCAGTCCATGACGGCTGCAATTCAAAAGCTCGCCGAATTGAGGCGCAGGAACTTTCTCTACAAGAAAATTTATTCAGAAGTGCGAAGAAGGTCCCTCATGGATACGCGGGGAACACGATGACCGACGTGAAAAAACTGATGACCGAGATAAAGAAATTTGTCGAATCGTCATCTAGCGAATTGTTGGACCACGTGGTGGGTGCCTTCACCGGTGCGGAATTCGCGACAAAAATTGAATTGAGAAAGAACGAAGAGACCTCAAAATACCTTCGCGACAATTCAGGTCAGGAAAAGAGCCTCAAAGAATTGAACGAGTTTATCATTCTATGGCTTGAAGTGGTGCAGAGAAAGATGATGCACCAGCAATTGGTCGATTTCACTGGCGCGGCTGATGAGGTGCTGAATCAGTTGACATCCGATGATCCCGCTTTTGAAATTGCGCTGCGCGACTTCAGGGCCTTGTTGGCCAATCCGACCGAATTTGTGAATGAATTTATTGCATTGAAAGATGAAACCGAAGATTTGGAAAACAGATTGTCGCAAATGGTATCGCTGCCTGTTTTTGAAGAGGCTGAATCTGTGCAGATGTCTGAGCCATTCAAGCTGTTGTCGGCAATGCCACCGCAAAGTACATGTCCGGTTTTGAGAATTCGGGCAAAAACTGAAACGACCACGTGTGCCACCGAGTCTGAGCCTCCGAAGACGATACAGGTTCAACCTCCTCCACCATTGCCTCGGCCCGAGAATTATCGGCCACTACCGGCAAATATTTCCGATGAATACGACTATCCCGAAACTCTGCTCGTCATCACGCCGCCAGCCGAAAAGAAAGCGACTTCAGGCACATCACGGAACTTCAAGCTGAGAGGATGATGGCAAAAGTCCATTGCGAAGTCCGAGTTCTGACTGCGCGGTAAAAAGGTGCTCATATTCCACTGAAATTTCTGGACTACCATCACACCGTGGAGGTGTGAAAGAGGTATGAACCTGCTTTCAGTATTTTCGCTCATCTTGGCAGTTGTGGTTTTGGGTGTCGCCATTTTCACGGCATCCAACAACCCACGAAGCTTCCTCGACTGGCATGGCTTGCTTGTCGTGTTGGGCGGAACATTCGCTGCAGCAGCTGTTTCCATTCAATTGGACAAAGTCTTTCTGCTCATCAAGATTTATATCGATCGAACAATTCGTGGCCGAAAGGTCGACTATCAAAAAGTCACCCGTCAGTTGATGATATTGGCCGATATGATCCGCAAAGAAGATCCCGAGATTTCCAATGCCGTAAAGGACTTGAAGGATCCTTTCATGCGTGACGCATTGGAGTTGGTTCTGGATGATAGTCTTGAAAAGGACTCCATTGTGAAGGTCCTCTATCAAAGATCCAACACCGTGTTCGAGCGTTATCATCTGGACGCTTCACGCTTCAAAGGCCTGGGCAAGTACCCGCCAGCGATGGGCCTCCTGGGAGCCGTGACCGGGATGATTGCTCTCTTGGGAGGCTTGGGCAAACCCGGCGCTGAGAAGACGATGGGCCCAGCCATGTCGATTGCGCTTGTTGCGACCCTTTATGGAATTGCACTTGCAAATTTCTTTATCGTTCCTATTGGCGAAAGCCTCATGGACTCCGCCAAAGAAATGAAGCGCAAGAATGAGATTATCATTCATGGCGTGAAGTTGATGCTCGATGACACGAACCCAGTCCTGATGGAAGAAGAGCTGAATTCGTTCCTCTTGCCTTCTGAACGAATCGACAGAAAGAAAATTTCCGGCGGGAAACAGGCTGTTGCATGAAAAAACACAGCGAATACGAAAATCCACATTCGAGCAGCAACATTCATGAAGAAGCAGAGGAAGGCGAGCCCTGGTTGGTGTCATATGCTGACATGATGACCCTGCTGTTTGGTTTCTTTGTCTTGATGTACACGTTCGCCGCTTCGAGACTTGATGATGAGGGAGAAAATTGGATTCGGGTCCGGAAAGAGCTTGCGGCCTTTTTTGGTGGTGAGAAGTCGGCCGACAAAGAAGGAAAAGAATCCGGAAACAGCAAGGACTTGTTCAGTCCGAACGTGGGTATCGAGAGTTCAAACAATTCTGGTTCAAAGAAGCAAACGAGCGGCATTTTTGAAGATGCGAAGTCTGATGCCGAGCTCAAGGAAGTGGAAGACGAGGACTCCTTCAAGAACGGATTTGCGTCTGGCACCTATGTGAGTCCGGGAAAAGATCTCAGCAAGACGGATATCGGTGGAGCTTTGAAGTTGCGCAAGATCGCAGATTCTGAAGACTCTCTTGAGCTCATCATCTCAGATGCAGTCTTGTTTGGTGGAACGGGCATCAGCTTTTTGCCAGAAGGTGAAGCTGCTCTTGCCAAGGTTTGTCAGAGAATCTCGTTACTCAAATTTCCTTTTTTTCTGGGTGTCTCGTCTTTTTCCCAACAGCCGGCAAAGGCCGACGGAAAGCCCGCATTCTATCATTTTCCAACCTCGGAAAGCTTTCAAAGGGCAAATTTGGTTTTACAGAAATTGAGCCAATGCCCTTCCGCGCAAGCCAAAGGCTCACGGCTGTCGGCAATGGCTGTAGGACATATTCCTATGTCGCAAACTTTGAAGGGTGTTCTGGAAAGTGGTGTGATTATTCGAATACACGTCGCTGTGGATTTCTAAAATGATTCAAATTCCAAACAGACCACCGGTTCGAGTTTCCAATAAAAAGGGTGTTTTGGTATTTCCATCACAAAAGAAATACGAATTTCTGCGCATTCCATTGTTGATCACTGGAATCTCTTGTCTCGTCGCGCTGATGACCCTCGTTTATTACAGAATGACTTTTGGAAAAACAATTTCCTTTCCGCCCGCCAAAGAAGGTGTGGCTCGGGTCCTCGACTTCAAAGGGAGAGTTCTTTACCGCAATCACGGTGATTTTGTATTTCGAGAAGTCACCCTCGGGCAGGTGCTCCCTCGATACACCACCCTGTTCAGCGACGGCAATGGTGACGTCATGCTTGAGTACGCCGGCAAAAAGGCAGCAGCCGTTGCGGTGCCCAAAGATTCAATCTACCGGCTCGAGCAAGATTTGCCTCTTTCCATGTTGATGAGGAGAGGATTCACCCGCTCACGTGCCGACTTTCTTGAAGAGGCTATTTCAGGGGATGTTCTCGACAAGGAAAGCCAGATTCTTGCTGCGGGCGTTCAGGATACGGGTGAGTATGTGGAAGTAGTCGACAGTCGCGAAGCCAAGCTCAAAGCCTTACGATTTGGAATCCGCGTCGTGATGGACATGAAGCGGATTCAAGTGACATTCCCTTTGACGAATCTTTTTGTTTGGCGCGACCCCGCGCTGGGCTTTGCCAAGGCACCCATTTCCTTTGGTGGTGTTTTAAGTGAGCCTCTTCAAGCTTATGTCTGGCAGGTCAAGCCCCAAACGAAGATTGTTTGGAGTGGATTGGTTTCAAAGGATTCAAGGCGATTGGTACTCAGTCTTCCTGAATCAGGAACATACGTCTTTCAGGGATTCGGAAAAAGTGGAACCAGCCGAACCCGAAGCGTCAAGATTGTTGTCAACGAAAAGACAGCCAATCCCGAGTTTTTTCCCAAAGGTCTTGCCCGTGGCGATTCCATTATCTTTAATTAAATCCATTGCTCCCCAAAACGATAATCTCAACATTTCCGGACTCTATTTTTGTTACTGTCAACGCAGTTCTTGATGAGACGACTCGTGATTTTATACAGGAGAAATTGAATCCTGTTTCTCGCCATTGCGAGGGCTTTTCCATGCTGGATTGCATGTGTTTCAGGGCACACTTTCGACCGCCATCTTCGTGGCCCAGGAGCAAGCTCAGACCATCTTCCCCGAAAAATAGCGGGTGCGTTGAGGTGGGCAGAGATGTTTTGAGTTCGCCCTCATCGCCCAGTAGATAGATGCCATCCGCGGTGCGCCGGAAAAATAGGTTGTTAAAAATCAATGCTTCAGAAGATTTTCTTCCATGAAAATGTTTTTCCACCAAAGGAGTCATGCGTGTTGCACCGCCAACAGCCTGCATGTTCATGACGTTCAGTCGATCCTTGGCTACCGACCATACCCGGAACTTTGGCTCATCGTCTCGTTCTGATTTTGCTCCGTCGATTTCATACGGGATCTTGATGGGAGCATCGATCTCATCAGTTTTTGTGCTTCCCATTTGCAGTGGAACAACACAATTTCTATAAATCGCAAAAAGCGAGTTTGTTTCGAGTGGTGGACCTTGGCAGAAGTGTGTTTTTTCAA